>NZ_JBPQTK010000089.1:0-25977 GCF_051386315.1 Micromonospora sp. URMC 107 | reverse complement strand
CCCGTGCCCCGCGCCCCGGTAGGCGCGCGGCACACTGCTCGGGTGGTGACCACTCTGGCGATCGACTGCGGCGGCGGCGGGATCAAGGCATCCGTGCTGGACGAGGCGGGCACGATGCGCGCCCGGCCGCTGCGGGTGCCCACCCCGTACCCCCTGCCGCCGGCGCTCTTCGTGAAGACGCTGCTGGACCTGGGCGGCCGGCTGCCCACGGCGGACCGGCTCACCGTCGGCCTGCCGGGCATGATCCGGCACGGGGTGGTGGTCGCCACCCCGCACTACGTGACCCGCTCCGGCCCCCGCTCGAAGGTCGACCCCGGCCTGGTCGCGCAGTGGACCGGGTACGACGCCCGGACCGCCCTCGCCGAGGCGTTCGGGGTGCCGGCGCTGGTGCTCAACGACGCCGAGGTGCATGGCGCCGGGGTGGTCGCCGGGACCGGCTGCGAGCTGGTGCTGACCCTCGGCACCGGGCTCGGCAGCGCGCTCTTCGACGGCGGGGTGCTCGCCCCGCACCTGGAGCTGTCCCACGCCCCGGTGCGCTGGAACACCACCTACGACACCTACGTGGGGGAGCCGGAGCGGCGCCGGCTCGGGGACGCGTTCTGGTCCCGCCGGATCCGGCAGGTCGTGGACGGGCTGCGCCCGGTGTTCCGCTGGGACCGGCTCTACCTGGGCGGGGGCAACTCCCGGCTGATCCGCCCCGAGCAGCTCGCCCGGATGGGCGACGACGTGGTGGTGGTGCCCAACACCGCCGGCATCGTCGGCGGCGTCCGCGCCTGGGAGCTGGCCGCCGGCCGGCACGGCGCCTCCACCTGACCCCCGCCCGCGCGGTTGCCCGCCGGGAACAGTCGCGGTACGGCGGATGTTGTGCCAGCGTCGGGACAGTGGCGCGACACGAGGGGGGTGGGTCGGATGGACCTTCTGGCCGAGTACCGGCGGGCGACCATGTTCTTCGAGGCCGGTGACCCGACCGGGGCGGCCCGGCTGCTCGAACCGATCGTGGAGGCCGAGCCCGACAACGCCTCGGTGCGGCAACTGCTCGCCCGGGCCTACTTCCAGTCGGCCCAGCTCAACCGGGCCGAGGCGCAGCTGCGGGAGCTGATCGACCGGGACCCCGCCGACCACTACGCCCACCACGTGCTGGGCCGCACGCTGGAGCGGCTCAACCGGCACGCCGACGCGCTGCGGCACCTGCGCATCGCGGCGGCCATGCACAGCGGCAACGACGACTACCGCGCCGCCCTGGACCGGGTGCAGACCCGCGTCGAGGGCAACCGCTGACAGAGCGGGCGCACCGGGCGGGCAGCTCTGCCGAGCTGTCCGCCCGCGTCCTCATCACGGAACACGCAACGCCAAGCGCCGGGGTGATCAGGACGCCATGGACCATGGATCTGCCGGGTAACGCCCATGCCGTCCTGATCACCGGGCATCGCGGTGGGCGCCGCGGGGCGCCTACCATCGGCGTCATGGGACGTGAGCTGCCGGCGGGTGCGCGATGAAGCTGAAGCTGGACCTGCACGACATCTTCAACAAGGGCCAGGACATCGACCGGGCGCTGCGCGGGATCATGGACGAGGCGGTGGCGAAGAAGGCCACCCTCGTCGAGATCATCCCCGGCAAGGGCTCCGGCCAGCTCAAGAAGCGGGTGCTGCGCTTCCTCGACCAGAAGGACGTCAAGCAGCTCTACCACCGGGTCGAGAAGGACTCGAAGAACTTCGGCCGCCTCTTCGTGCACTTCCGCTGGAAGTAGGAGCCCCGACTTCGGGCGGCCGCCGCTACGGAGACGGGGCGATTGCGGCCAGTTGGGCCCGGGAGGTGACCCCCAGCTTGGGGAACGCCTTGTAGAGGTGGTAGCCGACCGTGCGTGGGCTGAGGAAGAGCTGAGCGGCGATGTCGCGGTTGGAGGCGCCGTTCGCCGCCAGCCGGACGACCTGGCGTTCCTGCGGGGTGAGCACGCTGAGTGGGTCGCCGGACCTGCGCGGGGCCGCCGGCACGTCTCCCGTGGCGCGCAGCTCCGCGCGGGCGCGCTCGGCCCACAGCTCCGCACCGAGGCGATCGAACGTCTCCAGTGCACCCCGCAGTTGCGCGCGGGCGTCCGCCCGCCGCCGCGCCCGTCGTAGCCACTCGCCGTACGCGAGCTGCGTCCTCGCCTGCTCGTACGGCTGGACGCCCTGCTCGTGGAGGCGTACGGCATCCGCGAAGTGCGCTTCGTCCTCCTCGACGAGGGCACGGCAGCGCAGGGCGACGGCGTCCGACGACGGCTGCCGGACGTGCCGCGCCCAGGTCAGGTAGCGGTCGAGCGGCTCCTTCGCCCGCTCGGGCCGGCCGCTGCGGATGGCCGCCTCGACCTGGTCCGCGGCCGAGATGGCACCGACGCCCGTCGACGGGATGGTCGACAGCTGCTCAAGGGCGGCGACCGGCCGGCCCAGGCCGAGTTCGACCAGCCCGAGTGCCCAGCGCCCGATGGCCGCCGCGAGGACCAGCCCGTGGTGGTCTGCCTTCGCGAGGCCCTCTTCGGCCTTCGCCCGGCACCCCTGCGCATCCCCCTGATGGGCGAGCACCCACGCCAGGGAACAGGTGAGGTGGCCGACCCCGTGCTCGTGACCCAGCTCCGTCGCCAGCCGCAGCCCCGCGCTCAGGGTCGCCCTGGCCTCGTCGTACCGGCAGAGCAGCCCCTGGGCGAAGCCGTGTTCCCGCAGCGCGATGGCGAGCCACCCGATCATCCCGCTCCGCTGGCAGTCCGCCACGACGCCTTCGGTGATCTCCTCGTACCGGCTGACACGGCCCAGCGGGAGGCACAGAGCGGAAATGAAGGTCAGTCCGGGTACCGCCAGCCCGGTGAGCGCGGGTACGTCGACCGCTTCGCCCATGAGCCTGACTCCACCGCCGACGTCGCCGTTCAAGAGTCGGGCCAGCCCGAGCGCCCCGCCGACCAGCGGCGAATCGATCCCAGGGAGCGCGCGGAGGCTCGCCGCGGCCTCCTCCGCCAGCTGGCTGTCACCGGCGAACCAGGCGCAGCGGATGGCCTCCACCAGCAGCCAGGTGGCCCGGTCGGTGGACCCGGCCGCCACGCGGGGGGCGCCGTCCAGGATGAGCCTGCCCGCCGCGAGCGGTGTGCCCAGCTCGAATTCGCGATGGGCGCGTACCTGGATCAGCGCGGCGATCATGTCGGGGTCGTCCGCATCCGGCGTGGCGCTGTCGGCCAGCGCGGCGGTACGACCCATCAGGCCTGCGTCACTCGCTGCCAGCGCGGCGTTGGCCAGCCGGCCGGACCGTCGCACCGGATCGACGGTGAGCTCGGCGGCCCGCTCGTAGGCGTCGGCCACCGCGACGTGTCCGCCGCGGGTGCGTGCCCGTTCCGCCGCTTCCTCCAACTCCCGTGCCACGTCCTCGTCGGGACCGAGCGCGGCGGCGGCCAGGTGCCACGCCCGCCGGTCGGCCGCGTCCGGGGCTGGCGAGCGCGTCAGGGCGTCCGCGAGGGCCCGGTGTACGGCGAGGCGCCGGGTGACCGGCGCGCCCTGGTAGGCGGCAGCCCTGATCAGGGGGTGGCGGAAACCGACGGTCCTTCCCCTGACCTCGATCAGCCGCCGCCGCTCGGCCGTTTCCAGACCGTCGAGGGATGCACCCGCCCCTACCAGCGTCTCGAGCTCGCCGGAGCCCTCCGCCGCCGCGATCAGCAGCGCGGTCCGCGCGACCTCGGGAAGCGCGGCGATCTGTGCCTGGAATGCCTCCTGGACCCGGTCGGCGACGGGCATCGCGCCCACCGGTGACAGCCGTCCCGCCCGCTGTTCGGCGTCGAGCGCGGCGGGCAGTTCGATGAGCGCCAGGGGGTTGCCGTCCGACTCCTCGATGAGGCGCTCCCGCACCTGTGGGGGAAGGTCGGCCGGGAGCAGCGCGGCGGCGGCCGCGCTGTCGAGTCCGCCGAGCCGGAGTTCGGGCAGCCCCGCGGCCTGGAAACCCGAGCGGGCGGCGAAGATCATGACAACGCCTTCGACCTCCAGGCGACGTGCGGCGAACACCAGCGCGTCGACGGACGCCTGGTCGAACCACTGTGCGTCGTCGACGAGGCAGAGCAGCGCGCCGTCCCCGGCGAGTTCGGCGAGCAGGCTCAGCGTGGCCAGCCCCACCAGGAACCGGCTCTCTGGAGCGACGTCGCCCAACCCCAGGGCGCCGTTGAGCGCGCTGGCCTGCGCGTCGGGCAGTACGTGGATCCGGTCCAGTCCGGCGCGCAGCAGCAGGTGGAGTGCGGCGTAGGGCAGCGTGGCCTCGGACTCGACACCGACGCCGCGCAGCACTCGCATGCCCTCTGCTCGCCCGGCGGCGTGGTCGAGGAGCGCGGACTTGCCGATCCCCGCCGGACCCCGGACGACCAGGGCCCCGCTCCGGCCGGCCCGGGCCGCCGCGAGGAGCCGTTCGATCTCCGCCTGTTCCCCGGCTCGTCCGTGCAGCACGTCAGGAACCTACCGTCACGATGACTGATTCGGCCGGGAGCGGACCTGCATAGCGTCGTGGTGACAGAACGTCAGGACCACGAAGGGACATTCCGATGGCCACCATCGCGAGCACCGTGCAGACCGTCGCCGACGCCAAGCTGCTCCGCTTCGCCCTCAAGCAGGATGCCATGGGCTCCGGCGCCAACGGCCTCGTCTATGTCGCCGCCGCGGTGATCTTCGGCGAGATGTTCGGCCTTCCCGCCGCCTTCCTCTACCCGGTCGGTGCCTTCCTGGTCGTCTTCGCCGCGGCCCTGTTCCTCCTCGCCTCGCGGGCGACGGTCAGCACGGCCGCCGTGGTCGTCGTGATGGCGGTCAACATCGCCTGGGTGGCCGCGAGCGTGGAGTTGCTCGTCGCGGGTTGGTTCCCGTTGACCGGCCTCGGCACCGCGCTGGTGATCGCACAGGCGGTCGTGGTCGCCGGCTTCACGGCTCTGCAGTTCGCCGGTCTTCGCAAGACCGGTTGACCGATCCGCTGGGGCATCCGACAGCGACTGACACCGCCGCATCGGGTTCGCCCGCCGGTGGCCGTTTCGGCGGACGGCCACCGGCGGGCGCGTCAGAGCGGATAGGTGCGGGCCACGGCCAGCATCTCGGAGCTGTGCGAGCCCACGATCCCGACGTCGGGCGGGCGTGGCCGGAAGCCGGGCAGGGCGTCCAGGCCGTCGCTGGCGTCCATCGCGCGCAACGCCACCTGCCCCGCCTTCGGCGCGACGGTCAGCGTCACCTCGACGCCCTCCGGCGGCGGGGCGTGGAAGACCAGGCCGAAGCCCCAGCGGCCCTCCCCGGGCTCCACCGGCACCGCGCGGCCGGCCACCTCCGCCCGCAGCACCGTCGCCGTCGCCGCGTCCACGTGCAGGGTGGTCAGGCGGACCTGGCGCTGGGGGACCAGCCGCAGGCGCAGGGTGCGCTCGGGGCCGGCGGTGGCGTCGGCGAGCACCTCCAGCTTCGGGGCGGGCAGGTTGGCCGCCTGCGCCGGGCCGGCGCGCAGCTCGGCGTCGCCCAGGCCGGGGAAGTCGGCGACCTCGGTCACCCCGTCGACGTAGCCGTCGGTCCAGGGCTGCGGGTCCTCCTCGTGGCTGAGCCAGCGAGCCTGCCCGGTGCCGGCGTCGAGGGCGTACATCAGATGGGTGGGCGCGGGGTGCGCGGCGTCGAAGCGGTCGACGGCGAACCCGACCCCGGCGAGGACCACGGCCGCCAGCGTGGCGGCGACGGCCGGCAGCGCGCCGAGCCGGCGCGCGCGCAGGGCGACCAGCCCGCGCTGCCCACCGGCCTGCGGATGCAGCAGGTCGACCACCGGCAGCGCGGCCAGGCCGAGCAGCACCGCGACCAGGGCCGCGACCCCGGCCATCGCCATGCCGAGCGCCGGGAAGAGCAGGACGACGGTGGGCAGCAGGACCACCACGGCCACCGCCGCGGCCAGGGTCGACGCGACCACGGGCCACGGACCGTCGATCCGCGTGCGCAGCGCGACCAGCCCGGCCAGCGCGCCGACGAGGGCCGGCAGGGTGACCAGGTACGCCCCGCCGGGCACCAGCACGGCGAGCAGCACGCCGAGCACGGCCAGCCAACCCAGCCCGCCGACGGCGAGGGCGGCGGGGCCGATCCGGCGGCGGACGAGCGCGTACCAGGTGAACAGGACGGCGGCGGCGAGCGCCACCACGGCCAGCCGGTACCAGGTCGGCCGGTACGGGTCGAGCAGCTCGGCGTAGCCGGGCCGCAGCGCGCCGACCGCCGCCCAGAGCAGCTGCGCGCCGAGCGGGGCGAGCACGAGCGGCAGCAGCGCCAGCCCGAACCCGGCGGCGAGGCGGCCCCCGGTGGCGCGGCCCCGCCGCCGGGCGAGCCAGCCGAGGGCCACCACGGCGGCGAGCGCCAGCAGCGCCAGCGGCAGGACCAGCCAGCCGGGGTAGCGGACCAGCCCGCCCGGGACCGGGAAGTAGGTGGCGTCGTGCCCGGAGTCCAACGCGGTCAGGTCGACCCGGCCGAACTCACGGGCGAGGCCGAGGGCGTTGTCGCCGTGGTGCTGGAGGCTGGCCCGGTCCATGGCGGCGGGGGTGTCCAACGGGGTGTGGTAGATCGCCCCGCCGTCGATGTACGCCGAGTTCAGCCCGACGAAGTCGTTGTCGAGGAACGCGGTGAAGTCGGTGTCGTTGGGCAGCGCGCGGTAGATCTCGACGGCGAACGAGGTGCCCACGGGGTGCGGCGCGGCCCGGCCGAAGGCGTCCACCAGGGCGGCGTTGTCCCGCGACGTCTCGAACATGATCACCGGGCCGGTGGAGCCGCGGGCCTCCAGGTTGAGCACCACGCCGCCGTCGGCGGCCAGCGGGTGGCTGGACGCGAACGCCGCCGCCCCGCACAGGCACGCCTCCTCGGCGTCGGTGAGCACGAAGACGATGTCGTTGCGCGGCCGGGGGCCGGCGGCCAGCGCGCGGGCCACCTCCAGGATGGCCGAGGTGCCGGCGGCGTCGTCGTTGCCGCCCGGCCCGGACTGCACCGAGTCGTAGTGCGCGACGAGGAAGACCTTCCCGGTGGGGGCGGTGCCGGGCAGCCGGGCCACCACGTTGCGCACCCGGGCCAGGGTGGCCCCGCCGGCCGCCCCGCTGAGCTGGCCGGCCTCGGGCGCGACGGTGTCCTGCACCTCGGTCTCCAGGCCGAGGCCACGCAGCACCCCCTCGAGGTGCGCGCGGACCTGGTCGTTCGCCGGGCTGCCCGCCACGTGCGTCCGCGCGGCGACGACCTCGACGTGCTCGTACGCCCGGGCGGCGCTGAACTCGCCCGGCGGCGCGTCGGCCGGGCGCGGCGCGGGGGTGCGCAGGTCGAGCAGGGTGCCGGCGCCGACGGCGACGAGCGCGGCGAGCGCCGCCGCGGCGGCGGCCGACCGGCGACGGGGCCGGGCCAGCGCCCGGTCGGCGGGGCGGGTGGGGGGTGCGCCCACGGGGTCTCCTCGGAACGGGTCTCAGGTGGGCATCATCCTGCACCCCGGCGGCCGTCAGCGGGACTCCCGACGACGGCGGGAGAGCGCACACGTCCGCTTTGCCCCTCGCCGCGTAGTGATCCGACCCATGCCCGCGCATACGGAGCCCGTCGTGTTGTGTGCGAACGTTGTCTAATACAGGATCAGCAGGGCACTCGGAAGGAGCCCGACATCACCAGCGATCTCCCGCGTCTCGCGGCGGTGACCCGGCCGTACCGGGGGACCGGCCTGGCCGGTTCCTCCGTCGTGCCGTATCCGCACGGCGGCATGGGACGTCATCCCAACCTGCCCCCCGGCGAGCGGCTGCGGGTGCTGCTGGTCGAGGACGACGAGGGCGACGCCTTCCTGGTCGGTGAGCTGCTCGCCGAGACCAACTCGATGATCGACCTGCTGGTGGCGACCAGCCTCAGCGAGGCGCGGCAGCGCGTGATGGGCGTCGACTGCGTCCTGCTCGACCTGGGCCTGCCCGACGCGCAGGGCCTCGACGGGCTGCGTCAGGTGCTGGAGATGGCCAGCGGCGCCGCCGTCTGCGTGCTGACCGGCCGCTCCGACGAGCACCTCGGCATCGTCGCGGTCGCCGAGGGCGCCCAGGACTACCTGGTCAAGGGCCAGGTCGACGGGGTGCTGCTGACCCGCGCGCTGCGCTACGCGGTGGAGCGCAAGCGGGCCGACGAGAACGCCCGGCGGCTGCGCGAGGTCGAGCTGCGCCAGGCCGAGTCCGCCCGCCTCGAACGGGGCCTGCTGCCCCAGCCGCTGATGACCACCGACGAGGTCGCGGTGCACACCTTCTACCGGCCCGGCCGGCACGCCGCCCTGATCGGCGGCGACTTCTACGACGTGGTGCAGACCCGACCCGACCGGCTCGACCTGATCGTCGGCGACGTCTGCGGGCACGGCGTGGACGAGGCGGCCCTCGGCGTCGAGCTCCGGGTCGCCTGGCGCGCGCTGATCCTCGCCGGCGTGCCCGACGACGAGGTGCTTCCGGCGCTGGAACAGGTGCTGATGAGCGAGCGCCGGCTCCAGGAGATCTTCGCGACCGTCGCCACCGTGCGGCTGGACCTCGACGCCAACCGGGCCACCGTCCGGCTGGCCGGGCATCCGCCGCCGCTGCTGCTCGCCGGGGGCAAGGTGGTGCCGGTTCCGGCACCCGGCGGCCTGCTGCTCGGCGTACGACCCCGCCGGCCCGTGGCCTACGACCTGGAGTTCGACACCGATGACTGGTCCCTGTTGATGTACACCGACGGCCTGATCGAGGGCCGGATCGGCGAGGGCGACGAGCGCCTCGACGTGCCCGGCCTCAGCGGACTGCTCGCCGACCCGGCGACCCTCGCCGTACCGCTGGCCGAGCTGCCGGCCTGGCTGGTCGGGCGCGCCGAGCAGATCAACGGTGGTCCGCTCGCCGACGACGTCGCCATGCTGCTGGTCAGCCGGGGCGGTGGCCGGTGACGGGCATCCGCGAGTGGACCCTGCGTCAACGGGTCGTCGCGCTGCTCACCGTCGTCGCCTTCCTGCTGATCGGGCTGGCGGGTGGCGCGGTGGCCGTGGCGGCGAAGAACCGCACGCACATCGACGCGATCCTGAACAAGACCGGCCCGCTGCGGGTGCAGGCGCAGGAGCTGCTGAACGCGCTGCTGGACCAGGAGACGGCGGTGCGCGGCTACGCGGTCAGCGGCAGCCCGGCCGACCTGGCGCCGTACGACGCCGGGCGGAAGCGCGAGCAGGACCTGGTCGCCTCGATGCAGCGGCTCGTCGCCGACTACCCGGAGCTGCGGCAGGAGATCCGGGTGGTCGAGGAGCGGGCCGAGGCGTGGCGCCAGGCGGTGGCGGTGCCGGTGGTCACCACGACGCAGCAGAACGGCACCGCCGCGGGACAGGCGCTCATCACGGACCAGGCCCGGGAACAGTTCGACGACGTCCGTGCCGCGCTCGACCACCTCCAGCAGGAGATCTTCGAGGCCCGGCAGCGCAGCGCCGAGGACGTCCGGCGGACCAGCAACCTGCTGGTCGTCCTGCTGATCGCCGCCGTCGCGGTGGTGATCATCGCTGGCAGCATGCTGCTGGTCTCCCTGGACCGGATGGTGATCCGTCCGCTGACCGGGCTCGCCGACCAGGTCCGCGAGGTGGCCGAGGGCGACTACCAGCACGGCATCGCCGGCGACGGTCCACCCGAGTTCCTCCGGCTCGCCGAGGACGTGGACGCGATGCGGCGCAAGATCGCCAAGGACCTGGCCGAGGTACGGGAGGCCCGGGAGCGGATCGAGTGGGTCAACGGCCAGCTCCAGAAGCAGGCCGAGGAACTCACCCGCTCCAACCGTGACCTGGAGCAGTTCGCGTACGTCGCCTCGCACGACCTCCAGGAGCCGTTGCGCAAGGTGGCCAGCTTCTGCCAGCTCCTCCAGCGCCGTTACGCCGGACAGCTGGACGAGCGGGCCGACCAGTACATCGCGTTCGCGGTCGACGGCGCGCAGCGGATGCAGCGCCTGATCAACGACCTGCTCGCCTTCTCCCGGATCGGCCGGCTCACCACCGGCTTCACCGAGGTCGACATGAACAAGGTCATGGGCGACGTGGCGGGTCAGACCGAGGCGGCCCGGCAGTACGCCGACGCGGAGCTGACCTGGGACGAGCTGCCGGTCATCCGTGGCGAGGAGCCGTTGCTGACCAACCTGCTGGCCAACCTGGTCAGCAACTCGGTCAAGTTCCGCCGCCCCGACGTGCCCCCGAAGGTGCACGTCTCGGCCCGCCTCGTGGGCGACGAGTGGGAGATCAGCTGCCAGGACAACGGCATCGGGATCGAGCCGGAGTTCGCCGACAAGATCTTCGTCATCTTCCAGCGGCTGCACGCCAAGGACGCGTACCCGGGCACCGGCATCGGGCTGGCGATCGTCAAGAAGATCGTGGAATACCACGGCGGCCGGGTCTGGGTGGACACCGACACCGAGGAGGGCACGGCGATCCGCTTCACCCTCCCGGCGCTCCCCGAGGACGTCGAGGCGGCGGCCGCGTCGGCGGAGGAGCCGGCGGCCGGGGAGGCCGTGACCGGCGACGGCGACGGGACCACCGCGGAGGACGGGACGGGCGGCACCCCGGAGCAGGGCGCCGACGGGACGGAGACCACGGACGGGCCCGACCGGGCGCCGGAAGGCGGTAGAACGGGTGACATGAGGGAGACGGTGGGATGACCGCGCCGGCGGACGGCAAGAGCCCGATCGAGGTCCTGCTGGTCGAGGACGATCCGGGTGACGTGTTGATGACCCAGGAGGCGTTCGAGGAGCACAAGCTCCGCAACCGGCTGACCGTCGTCTCCGACGGCGCCGAGGCGCTCGCCTACCTGCGGCGGGAGGGCCAGTACGCCGACGTGGTGCAGCCGGACCTGATCCTGCTCGACCTGAACCTGCCCCGCCGCGACGGGCGGGAGGTGCTGGAGGAGATCAAGTCCGACGAGCAGCTCTGCCGGATCCCGGTCGTGGTGCTGACGACCTCCCAGGCCGACGAGGACATCCTGCGCAGCTACCAGCTGCACGCCAACGCGTACGTGACCAAGCCGGTGGACTTCGAGCGCTTCATCTCGGTGGTCCGGCAGATCGACGAGTTCTTCGTCAGCGTGGTCAAGCTGCCGCCGCGTGGCTGACACATTGCTCGACGACGTCGGTGGTCTGCTGCGCGAGACCGCCGACCAGGTCGTGCTCCCGCTGTTCCGCAAGCTCGACGACGCCGACATCAGCGAGAAGGCGCCGGGTGATCTCGTCACCGTCGCGGATCGCCGCGCCGAGGAGGTGATCTCGGCGACGCTGCGCCGGTTGCGCCCCGGCTCGGTGGTGGTCGGCGAGGAGGCGGTCGCCGACGACCCGGCCCTGCTGAGCCACCTGCACGGCTCCGGCGACGTCTGGCTCGTCGACCCGGTCGACGGCACCTCGAACTTCGCCGCCGGCCGGCAGCCCTTCGCGCTGATGGTGGCGCTGCTGACCGACGGGGAGCCGGCCGCCGCCTGGGTGCTCGACCCGCTCGCCGGGACGCTGGCCGTCGCACGGGCCGGCGAGGGGACCTGGCTCGACGGCCGACCGGTGCGGACCGACGAGGGCGCGCCGGAACTCGACGCGCTGCGCGGCGCCGCGATGTCCCGCTTCCTGCCGCCGGCGTCGAGGGCGCGGGTCGAGGCGGGCGGCGAGCGGCTCGGCGAACTGCTCCCCGGCCAGCACTGCGCCGGCCGGGAATACCTGGACGTGCTCACCGGCGACCAGCAGTTCGTGCTCTTCTGGAGCACTCTGCCGTGGGACCACGCCCCGGGCACCCTGCTGGTCCGGGGGGCGGGCGGGGTCGCCCGGCGCTTCGACGGCACCGACTACCGCCCGGCGGACGAGGGCCACGGCCTCCTGGTCGCCGCCAGCGAGCGGGTCTGGGTGGAGGTACGCGAGGCGTTGCTCGGCGGTCCGTGACGTCGCCGCGACACTGCGTGGATGTTCGACTGTCGGGGTGTTCGCGGGCCTGGTCCGCCGTGCTCCGTCCGGTATCCTGACCGCCGGTCTTCGCCAGCAGGCCGCCGACCGGCGCCCGGCGGGGGCCGCCGCCGCGCCACGTGTTGTCATCCGGGGCCGGCGGCCGACGGAAGGATGCTCTCGTGCGCAGGACCATGCCCGTCGGGCGTCAGGGCCGCCGCCCGCTGATCGCCCTGCCGGCCGGGCGGCGTGCCCGCCGCCCGCTGATCGCCCTGCTCGTCGCCGTGGCGCTGCTCTTCGGCGGCGGCGGTGCCGTGCCGGCGTACGCGGAGCCCAACGAGGGGGGCACCAAGAAGCTGCGGGACGCCCTGGAGGCCACCGCCAAGGCGCACATCGAGGCCAAGGGGAAGCTGGACAACTCCAAGGCCCGGCAGAAGCAGCTGACCGGGCAGCTGGGCGCAGTGGAGGCCCGGCTGGTCGAGCTGACCGCGCAGGTCGGTGAGGTGGCCGCCCAGTCCTACCGGCTGGGCCGGCTGACGCCCACGTCGATGCTGCTCAACAGCGCCTCGCCGGAGATGTTCCTGGAGCGGGCGGCCAGCCTCGACCTGATGGCCCAGCGCGACGGCAGGCGGCTGCGCAGCCTGACCGAGGCGCGCGAGCAGGCGCGGCAGGCCAAGATCGGCATCGACACCGAGGTCCGGGAGCAGCAGAAGCAGCTCGCGGTGATGGCGAAGAAGAAGAAGGAGGCCGAGGCGGCGCTCGCGGCGGTCAGCTCGGGCAGCAGCGGCGGCTTCAGCGGCGCCAGCTCCTCCTCGGCGAGGCCGGCCCCCCGCAACTCGGACGGCTCCTGGCCGTCGGAGTCCTGCTCGGTGAACGACCCGACCACCTCCGGCTGCATCACCCCGCGCACGCTCAACGCCCTCAAGCAGACCCAGGCCGCCGGCTACAAGCGGCACGTCTCCTGCTTCCGCAGCGGCGGCTCCGGCGAGCACCCCAAGGGCCGGGCCTGCGACTTCTCGGCCGCCACGGGCGGGTTCGAGGACAAGACCGCCACCGGCGGGGACAAGGCGTACGGGGACAGCCTCGCCGCCTGGCACGTGCGCAACGCCAGCCGGCTCGGCGTGCTCTACGTGATCTGGTACCGGCAGATCTGGCACCCCGGCACCGGCTGGCGGGCGTACGGCGGCAGCGGCAGCCCCGCCGCCGACCACACGAACCATGTTCATCTCTCGATGTACTGACCCGCCGGCCCAGTTTTCCTGCGTACCATCGCGCGGGTGAGCTCCGCATCCTCCGACGTCACGGTCCCGCCGGCCCGGCCGGCTGCGACGTCCGCCCTGGCCCTGCCCAACGGCCTCGCCGCGTTCCTGGTCTTCTTCTCCAGCGGCGCCGTCCTGGTGCTGGAGACCGTCGCGCTGCGGCTGGTCGGGCCGTACGTCGGGGTGACCCTCCAGGTGACCAGTTCGGTCATCGGCATCGCACTGGCCGCGATCGCCTACGGGGCGTGGACGGGCGGCTGGCTGGCCGACCGGCGCAACCCGCGGGCCCTGCTGGCCCCGGCGCTGGTGCTGGCCGGCATCGCCACCGCGGTCACCCTGCCCGTCGTCCGGTACGCCGGTGAGGTGCTGCGCGGCGGGGCGGCCTCGGCCATCCTGCTGCTCGTCGCGCTCGCCGTCTTCGTGCCGGCGGCCCTGCTCGCCGCGGTCACCCCGCTGGTGGTCAAGCTCCAGCTCGCCGACCTGAGGCGCACCGGGCAGGTGGTCGGCCGGCTCTCCGGCATCGGCACGCTGGGCGGGATCACGGCCACCCTGGGCACCGGGTTCGTGCTGGTGGCCGCGCTGCCCAGCACGGTCATCCTGTTCGCCCTGGCGGCCTCGCTCGGGCTCACCGGGCTGGGCCTCGGGGTGTGGCTGCGCCGCCAGGACGCCGCGGGGCTGCCCGGCCCCGCCCGCGCCAGGGCCGCCCTGGCGGTGCTCGGCCTCGTCGGCGCCGGGCTGACCACGGTCGCCCCGAACCCCTGCGACATCGAGACCGCCTACCACTGCGCCAGCGTGGAGGCCGACCCCGGCCGCGACTCCGGCCGCACCCTGCTGCTCAACTCGGCCCAGCACTCGTACGTGGACCTCGCCGACCCCACCCACCTGGAGTACGCGTACACCCGGTGGATCGGGGCGGTGGCCGACGTGGTCGCCCCGAAGGGGCAGCGGCTCGACGCGCTGCACCTGGGCGGCGGCGGGTTCACGGTGCCCCGCTACCTGACCGCCACCCGTCCGGGCACGGACAACGTCGTGTTCGAGATCGACGGCGGGCTGGTGGAGCTGGGCGAGCGTCAGCTCGGCGTACGCCAGGGGCCGGACCTGCGGGCGGTGGTGGGTGACGCCCGGATGCTGGTCGCGGGGGAGGCCACCGACAGCCGCGACCTCGTGGTCGGCGACGCGTTCGGGCACCTGGTGGTGCCCTGGCACCTCGCCACCCGGGAGATGGCCGCCGAGGTCCGCCGGGTGACCCGCCCGGGCGGCGTCTACGTGCAGAACGTCATCGACTACCCGCCGCTGCGCTTCATCCGCAGCGAGCTGGCCACCGTCGCCGCCGAGTTCCGGCACGTCGCGCTGATCGCCCCGGCGGCGGCGCTCGCCGGGCGGGAGGGTTCGAACTTCCTCATCGTCGCCTCCGACGCCCCGCTGCCGCTGGCGGCGACCCGCGCCCGGCTGGCCGAGCTGCGCGAGGACGTCAACCTGCTGGCGGGCGCCGACCTGGCCGCGTTCGTCGGCGAGGCGCTGGTGCTGACCGACGACTACGCGCCCGTGGACCAGCTCCTCGCCACCGCCTGATCGGGTGAATCGCTGACCGATTCCGACCGTCGAGGTGTAGCCGGGACGCTCCCGGGCAACTACGACCCTCATGGGTGGAGCGAACCGGGACGGCGCACAACTGCTGGGTGAGCGGTACCGGCTGATCGAGCAGCTCGGGGCGGGCGGGATGTCCGTCGTCTGGCGCGGCTACGACGAGGTGCTCGGCCGGCAGGTGGCGGTCAAGGTGCTCGCGTCGCGCCTGGCCGCCGACCGCGCGTTCCGGCACCGCATCCGGATCGAGGCGCAGGCCGCCGCCCGGCTGTGCCACCCCAACATCACCAACGTCTACGACTACGGCGAGTCCGAGCAGGTCGGCCTCACCGTGCCGTACGTCGTCATGGAGCTGGTCGACGGCGAGTCGCTGACCGGCCGGCTGCGCCGGGGCAGCCTGCCCTGGCGGGAGGCGGTGACGATCGGCGCGGAGGTCACCTCGGCGCTGGCCACCGCTCACGCCCGGGGCGTGGTGCACCGCGACGTCACCCCGGGCAACGTCATGCTGACCGCCACCGGCGTGAAGGTGGTCGACTTCGGCATCTCCGCCCTGGTCGGGGAGAAGGAGAAGGGGCCGGACGGCGCCCTGCTCGGCACGCCCGCGTACCTCGCCCCGGAGCGGCTCGACAACGGTCAGGTCTCCCCGGCCACCGACGTGTACGCGGTCGGCCTGCTGCTCTACCGGATGCTCACCGGCCAGCTGCCCTGGCAGGCGAGCACCACCACCCAGATGCTGCGCGCGCACATGTACAACGACCCGGCGCCGATGCCGCCGGTGCCGGGGCTGCCCGACGAGGTGCGTGACCTGGTGGGCCGCTGCCTGGCCAAGCGCCCCGGGGACCGCCCCGCCACCGCCGAGGTCGCGCGGACGCTCGCCGAGGCCGCCGGCATGATCGCCGCGGTGCCGGTCTCCCCGGCGGCGGGGCCCGTGGACGAGGCCGCACTGGCCGCCGCCGGCACCACGATCCTGCCCTGGTCCGCCGCGACCGACGCGCTGCCGTTCTCGCGTACGCGCAACCGGCGCGCGGCGACCCGGCGTCGGCGGATCGAGGCGGGGGTGGCCGCCGCGGGGCTGGTGGCGGTGACCGCGGGGCTGTGGGGCTTCACCTCCCGCAGCCCGGCCAGCGGCGGCATCGACCAGCCGACGGAGGCGCGGATGGGCGCGGAGGCGCCGCCGTCCTGCCGGGTCGCGTACACGCTGCACAAGGACTCCGGCAAGGACTTCGCCGCCGAGCTGACGCTGACCAACACCGGCAGGCGGGAGCTGCGCGACTGGCGGCTGAGCTTCACCTTCCCGGGCCAGCAGACGGTGACGAAGGCGACGCCCGTCGCGGTGCGCCAGCAGGGGCAGACGGTGCTCGTGGAGCCCGCCCCGGAGCGCGCCGCACTGGCCTCCGGCGCGTCGGAGAAGCTGACCCTGACCGGCCGCCACACCGGCGTCAACCCGCTGCCGCTGGAGTTCCGCCTCGGCGACGAGACCTGCGCGGCGCAGGTCGCCGGGGTGGCCGGCGCGGCGCCCGCCGTCGCCCCCACGAAGGCGCCCGCCACCAAGGCGCCCGCCACCAAGGCGCCCGCCGCCAGGACCCCGGCGAAGAAGGCCGGCACATCCGCCGGCAGTTCGGGCGGCAGCTCCGGCGGGTCGAAGGCCAAGTCCGACAACTCCGGCAAGGGCAAGGGGTCGGGTGGTGGAAAAAAAGTAAGCCAGGAAAGGGAAAGGGACGAGGACGGTGACGACGGTGACGACGGTGACGACGACTGAGCCCGCCGGGGTCAGCTGAGCTCGGCGAACCGTTGCACCTGTTCGATGTCCCCCTCGACGATCAGCATGCTGCCCGGGGCGATCACGGTGGCGTCCGTGGCGTACCGGAAGCGCTCCCCGGGCAGCTTGACGCCCACCACCCGTACCGCGTGGCGCTCGGTGGGCGTCAGCTCCGCGAGCGGCCGGCCGACCATCGACTCCGGGGTGCACACCTTGGCGATGGCGAAGTCGTCGCCGAACTCGATGAAGTCGAGCATCCTGCTGACGATGAGGTGGGCCACCCGCTCGCCGGTCTCCGCCTCGGGAAAGATCACGTGGTGCGCGCCGACCGAGTCCAGGATCTTGGCGTGCTTCGTCGAGGTGGCCCGGGCCCAGATCTGCGGTACGCCCAGCTCGGCCAGCGCCAGCACCGTCAGCACGCTCGCCTCCAACGAGGCGCCGATGGCGACCACCGCCCGGCCGAAGTCCGCGACGCCGAGCTGACGCAGCGACCCCTCCTCGGTGGCGTCGGCCTGCACGACGCGGTCGAGCCGCGCCGACCACCGCTGCACCTGGTCCGCGTTGCGGTCGATGGCCAGCACCTCGTGATTCAGCGCGGTCAGCGCGCCGGACAGGTGGCACCCGAACCGGCCCAGTCCGATCACCACGACGCTGCCCTCGTCCGTCTTCTTCCTAGCCGACAATGGGTTGCTCCTCCGCGTAGCGGTACAGCCGCCGGCGGGTGTTCAGGGCGAGCGCCGACCCGAGGGTCAGCGGCCCGATCCGGCCGACGAACATGAGGATGATCAGGGCGAGCTGCCCGTTCTCCGGCAGCGACGCGGCGACCCCGACGCTGAGACCGGTGGTGGTGAGCGCCGAGGTCACCTCGAACAGCGCCGCGTAGAAGGGCAACCCCTCGGTGAGGAAGATCAGCAGCACCGTGCCGCAGGCCACCAGGGCGACGCTGAGCAGGGCGACGGTGATGGCCTGCCGTTGGCTGGCGGTGGCCACCCGGCGGTGCCCGACCGTCACGTCCGGCTCTCCCCGCAGTTCCGCCCACATGACGAAGGCGAGCAGGAAGAAGGTGGTCACCTTGATCCCGCCGGCCGTGCTGGCGCTGCCGCCGCCGATGAACATCAGCGCGATGACCAGGGGATAGCTCTCCTCCTCCAGGCCGTCCACGTCGACGACGTTGAAGCCGCCGGTGCGGATGAACGCGTTCTGGGCGAACGCCACCAGGAGCTTGTCCGGCCACGCGTAGATGCCCAGGGTGCGCGGGTTGGCCCACTCGATGACCAGCAGACCGGAAAAGCCCACCACCAGCAGCGTCAGGCTGCCCCAGACGGTCAGCTTGGTGGCGATCGCCCACCGGGTCGGCTGCCGCCACTCCCGGACCGCCTCGAACAGCGCCGGGAAGCCGAGCCCGCCGACGATGGTGCCGATCGAGAGTGGCAGGGTCACCCAGGCGTCGGTGGAGAAGGCGATCAGGCTGTCGGTGTAGAGGGCGAATCCGCCGTTGTTGAAGGCCTGGACGGCGTGGAAGACGCTGCCCCAGAGGGCCCGGCCGAACGGGTAGTCGTAGGTGATCCACAGCCGGGCGGTCAGGACCGCGGTGATGGCCGCCTCGCAGACCAGCGCGAGGCCGGCGATGCGCAGCAGCAGCCGGCGTACGTCGCCGATGCCGAACTCGGTCGTCTCGGCCTGCACCAGCAGCCGGCTGCGCAGCCCCAGCCGCCGGGCCACCACGAGGATCACCAGGGTCGCGCCGGTCACGATGCCGAGGCCGCCGACCTGGGTCAGCACGGTGATCATCACGAGCCCGAACTCGTTCCAGTAGTTCGGGGTGTCCACCACCGCCATCCCGGTCACCGAGACCGCCGAGGTGGCGGTGAACAGGGCGGTCAGGAACGGGGTGTGCCGGTGCTCGCTGGTGGCCCAGGGCAGCATCAGCAGCACGGTGCCGACCAGGATCGTCACCAGGAAGCCGAGCGGCACGAGCCGTACGGGGTGACGAAGAAGCCGGCGCACCAGACAATCTTCCTTTTCCGCCGGGATTCCGGTGTGGAAACCCGCATCCCGAGGGTTCACCCGCCGGCCAGGCGCCGACCAACTCGCCGTCAGTCCGGGCCTGTCTGCTGAGGTGGATCCCTCGACGACAAGGAGAAGGCGTTGCGACGTACCCTTTCCGCCCTCGGTGTGGCCGGCGCCCTGCTCGCGGCGGCCGTGGCCGTGCCGACGGTGACCGCCTCGGCCGCCCCGGCGCCCGCCGCCGAGCGGGCCCGGGCGACGGACCGACCCCTCGTGATCGCCCACCGGGGCGCCAGTGGCTACCGGCCCGAGCACACCCTGGAGGCCTACCGGCTGGCGATCCGGCAGGGCGCGGACTACATCGAGCCGGACCTGGTCGCCACCCGCGACGGCGTGCTGGTCGCGCGGCACGAGAACGAGATCAGCGGTACGACCGACGTGGCAGCCCGCCCCGAGTTCGCCGCGCGCAGGGCCACGAAGAACATCGACGGCGTCGCGGTCACCGGCTGGTTCACCGAGGACTTCACCCTGACCGAGCTGCGGACGCTGCGGGCCAAGGAGCGGCTGCCCCAGGTGCGCGTCGCCAACACCGCCTTCGACGGCCGGTTCCAGGTGCCCACCCTCCAGGAGGTCGTAGACCTGGCCCGGGCCGAGGGGCGGGCACGGGGCCGGACCATCGGCGTCTACCCGGAGACCAAGCACCCGACCTACTTCGCGTCCATCGGGCTGTCGCTGGAGGAGCCGCTGGTCGAGGTGCTTCGGCGCAACGGGCTGACCCACCGGCACTCACCGGTGATCATCCAGTCGTTCGAGACGGCCAACCTCCGCAAGCTGGACCGGATGATCGACGTCAAGCTCGCGCAGCTCCTCGACGCCACGGGCCGCCCGTACGACTTCACCGTCGCCGGCGACGCCCGTACCTACCAGGACCTGGCGAAGCCGGCCGGCCTGAAGTGGATCGCCTCGTACGCCGACGGGGTCGGGGCGCACAAGAACCTGATCGTCCCGCGCGACGCCGCCGGCAAGCTGCTCGCCCCGACCTCCCTGGTCCAGGACGCGCACCGCGAGCGGCTGATCGTGCACGCCTGGACGTTCCGGGCGGAGAACCAGTTCCTGCCGACCGACCTGCGGATCGGCACCGACCCGAACGCCCGCGGCGACATCCAGGCCGAGTACGAGCTGTTCCTCGGCCTCGGCCTGGACGGCGTCTTCACCGACCACCCGGACACCGCCGTCGCCGCCCGGGAGGGTCTCGCCCGGCGCTGACCCTCCCGCCGCCCCTCGCCGGCCCGTCGCCCCTTGTTCCGGGGGTGGCGGGCCGGTGCCGCTCCCTGATCGCCGCCTGCCCGCCTCGCGCCTGTCGTAGGCGATTCGGCGGGGACGGGCGGATACGCGGACGAGGTCGGGGGCGGCTCCCTGAGGAACCGCCCCCGTCACCCGAGTCGCTCGCACGACGCCGTCGCCGACGTCTGGCCGACGGGTCAGCCGGTGGTGTTCCGCCTGCGGTGCGTGACGAGGAAGAAGGCCCCGAGGGCGACCGCGACCAGGCCGAGCGCGGTGATCGGGAGCAGGCTGCCGGTGCCCGAGACGCCGGTGATGGGCAGCTCGCTCCTGGTCGGCGAAGCCGTCGGGCTGGCCGTGGGGCTGCCGGTCGGGCTGGCCGTGGGGCTGGCCGTCGGGCTGCCGGTCGGGCTGGCCGTCGGGCTGGGGCTCGCCGCGCAGGCGTGCGTGAGCGTGAACTGCAACCCGGGCTCCGGCTCGCCGGTGACCACGGCGGTGGCGCTGACGAGCGTCCATCCCTCGGGCACGATCACCCAGGCCTTGCTGGTGCCCTGCCGCACGATCGCGCTGTCGTCGGCGTCGGGGATCGTGATCGTGGCGGTGCCGTCGTCCGGGATGTCGAACGTGGCGGTCACGGAGACGAAGTCACGCTCGACGTCGGGGAGGTTGAAGACAAAGACGTCGCGGTCCTCGTACGGCCCTCCGCCCAGCTCCGGGTCGCACATCTGCGGGGCCTCGGCCGCCGTGGTCGGCACGTTGCCCGGGTTGATGCTGATCGTCGTCGTACCCGGCTGCGGTTGCGGTTGCGCCTGGGCGGTCCCGGCGGCGCCGAGGAGCATCGCGCCGGCCGCCGCCCCCACGGCGACCAGCCGAACGAGTTGAACTCTCACTTTCGTCCCCCATGCGAGTTTCATACGGTTGATGGGCTTTCCGATCGAGGCTAAGCCACCTATTCCCGCCCAATTGTCCCTTTTGCGATATTCGGAAGGCTCATCCGTTGCGGTGTCCGGGCCCGACACATGAGGGGATTCGTCGATGGCGGGGGACGCCACCGGCATCCCCCGCTCCCCGCGCCGCGTGTCGACCGCTGGTACGGGTGACCACCCCACCCCTGTTACTTGTGTGTTTCGACCACATAGCCCGTGGGTGACGTCACTTCTAGCGTGAGCCGTCATATGAGTTCCCTACCTCCGAGTCCTCACGTGGAGTCGCAATGACGGTCCGGACGACGCGGCGGGTGTTCCTCTCCGCCGCCACGATGATGGCTGCGGCGCTCGCCGCCACGGCCTGTGGCAGCCCGCAGGACACCGCCTCCGGTGGCGGCGACAGCGCCGCCCCGGTGAAGGTTGGCCTGGTCTACTCCCAGTCGGGAGCCCTCGCCAGCTACGGCAAGCAGTACATCGAGGGCTTCAGGGCCGGCCTCGACTTCGCCACCAAGGGCACCAACAAGGTGGGCGACCGCGCCGTCGAGGTCACCGAGGTCGACGACGCGGGCGACCCGGCCAAGGCGGTCTCCGCCGCCAAGGACCTGATCGGCAAGGGCAACAAGATCATCGCAGGCTCGACCGCCTCCGGTGTGGCCCTCCAGGTCGCCCCGATCGCCGCGCAGAACAAGGTCCTCTTCATCTCCGGGCCCGCCGCCACCGACGCGGTGACCGGCGCGAACAAGTACACGTTCCGGTCCGGGCGGCAGTCGTACCAGGACGTGGTCACCGCCAAGTCGTTCATCGGCGACCCGGCCGGCAAGAAGGTCGTGGTGTTCGCCCAGGACGGCGCCTTCGGCGACGCTAACGAGGCGGCCGTGAAGGCCGTCATCGGCGGCGCGGGCGCGGCCGTTAGCAGCGTCCGGGCGCCGGCCAGCGCCACCGAGTTCACCCCGTTCGCCAGCCAGATCAAGTCCGCCAAGCCGGACCTGCTCTTCGTCGCCTGGGCCGGCACCACCGCCCCCGCCATGTGGCAGACGCTCGACCAGCAGGGCGTGCTCTCCTCCACCACCGTCGTCACCGGCCTGGACATCCGCGCCTCGTGGCCGACGTTCGGCGCCGCCGGCAGCAAGATCTCCTTCCTGTCGCACTACTTCGACGGGGCCTCCGACAACGAGGCGGTGAAGGCGCTGAAGGCCAAGGTCGGCACCGTCGACCTGTTCCACCCGGACGGCTTCGCCGCCGCCCAGATGGTGGTCCGCGCCATCTCCGAGGGCGGCGACGACGTCGAAAAGATGATCAAGGCGCTGGAGGGCTGGAGCTTCGACGGGGTCAAGGGCAAGATGACCATCCGCGCCGAGGACCACGCGCTGCTCCAGCCGATGTTCCAGGCCAAGCTGACCGGCAGCGGCACCGCGTTCACGGCCACCGCCCAGAAGGCGCTGACCGGGGACGAGTCCGCGCCGCCGGCCGTGGCGATGAAGGGCTGACACCGGATGCTCGCCACCCGCGGTCTGACCTGGCGGATCGGTGAGGTCGCCATCGTCGACAGCGTCTACCTCGACCTGGCGCCCGGGGAGTTCCTCGGCGTCATCGGGCCCAACGGCGCCGGCAAGACCTCACTGTTCAACCTGATCACCGGCGTACGCCGGGCCACGGAAGGTCGGATCACCCTCGACGGGGCGGACATCGGCTCCCTCCCGCCGCACAAGCGGGCCCGTCTCGGCCTCGGCCGTACCTTCCAGGCATCCTCGGTCTTCGGTTCGCTCAGCGTGCGGGAAAACGTCCGGCTCGCCGTGCAGGCGCACCGCGGGGGCTCGATGAAGCTGTGGCGGCGGGCGGCGGCCGACCGGGAGGTCGCCGTCGCCGCCGACGCGGCGCTCGACCGGGTCGGTCTCGCCCACCGGGGTACGGCGCTCGCCGGCACCCTCGCCCACGGCGAGAAGCGGAAGCTGGAGATCGCCCTGCTGCTCGCCGGGGAGCCCAGGGTCATGCTGCTCGACGAGCCGATGGCCGGGGTCAGCGCGGAGGACGTGCCCGAGCTGGTCTCGGTGATCCGCTCGCTCACCGGCGACAGCGGCCGGTCGGTGCTGATGGTCGAGCACCACATGGACGTCATCCTGGAGCTGGCCGACCGGATCGCCGTGATGCACCACGGCGCGCTGCTGGCCTGCGACACCCCGGAGACGGTGATGGCCAACCCCACCGTGCAAGAGGCCTACCTGGGGGAGGCTCTGTGAGCGCGAGGAATGAGCCGGGTTTGCGAGTCCCGCAGTCGCGAACGAAGGGCGGCTCTGTGAGCGCGAGGAATGAGCCGGGTTTGCGAGTCCCGCAGTCGCGAACGAAGGGCGGCTCATGATGGAACCCATTCTCAGCGTGGAGAACCTGTCGGTCCGGATCGCCGGGCTGCACATCCTCCAGGGAGTGTCCTTCACGGTCGCCCCGACCGGCGTCACCGTCCTGCTCGGGCGCAACGGCGTGGGCAAGACGACCACGCTGCGCGCGATCGTCGGCCTCACCCCGCCCGCCGGCGAGGTGCGGGGCGCCGTCCGGATGGGCGCGCAGAGCCTGCTGGCCCGGCCGACCCACCGGCTGGTCCGCGGCGGGCTGGGCTACGTGCCGGAGGACCGGTGCGTCTTCGCCGGGCTCACCGTCGCGGAGAACCTCCGGCTCGCCGAGCGGCGGGGCAGCGCCCCGGCGTACGACAAGGTCTATGCGCTCTTCCCGGAGCTGGACCGGCGCGGACGGCAACGGGCCGGCTCGCTCTCCGGCGGGCAGCAGCAGATGCTCGCGATCGGCCGGGTGCTGCTCAACGACAACCGGCTGCTGCTGGTCGACGAGCCGACCAAGGGCCTCGCGCCGAAGGTGGTGACCGAGGTGGCCGAGGTGCTGGAGCGGGTCGCCGAATCCGTGCCGGTGCTGCTGGTCGAGCAGAACCTGGCCGTGGTCCGGCGGCTCGCCCGGGACGCGGTCGTGCTGGCCGCCGGCCAGGTCGCCTGGACCGGCGACGCGCAGGAACTGCTGCTGGAGACCGCCCTGACCAAGTCGCTGCTGGGCGTGGGCTCGGCGGAGGGACATCACCCCGCCGGTACGCCGGCCGGCGCGCGGAAGGACCAGCACTGATGGACACCGTCATCCTGTTGACGCTGACCGGGCTCGGCCTGGCGGCGCTCTACTTCCTGGTCGCCAGCGGGTTGTCCCTGGTCTTCGGCCTCGCCGACGTGCTCAACTTCGCGCACGGCGTCTTCCTCGGCGTCGGCGCGTACGGGACGTGGTGGGCGGCGGGCAACCTGCCCGGCGCCGGGTCGGACGGCTTCGGCTTCGTGGTCTCGGTCGCCTTCGGGGTGGCCGCCGGCACGCTGGTGGCGGTGCTGGTCGAGCTGGTGCTGATCCGACCGCTCTACTCCCGCACCATCGAGCAGGTGCTCGTCACCGTCGGGCTCTCGCTGGCCGGCGTGGCGTTGCTCCAGGCGACCTGGGGCGCGGACGCCCGGCCGTTCCCGCGCCCCGAGTGGACCCGGCAGGTCACGCCGATCCTCGGCGCCAACGTGCCCAACGGCGGCCTGCTGCTGATCATCGCCGCGGTGCTGGTGCTCGGCGCGATCCTGGCCTTCCTGCGCTGGACCCGCTACGGCCTGGTGATCCGGGCCGGCGTGGAGAACCGGGAGATGGTCACCGCGCTCGGCATCGACGTGCGCAAGGCGTTCACCCTGGTCTTCGCCATCGGCGGGGCGGCGGCGGCGCTGGCCGGCGCGCTCGGCGGCGTCTACTTCGGCACCGTCTCGCCCGGCCAGGGCGGCTCGCTGCTGATCTTCGCGTTCATCGTCGTGGTCATTGGCGGGATGGGCTCGGTCGTCGGGTCCGCGTACGCGGCCGTCGCCGTCGGCCTGACCCAACAGTTCGTCAACTACTACGGCACCTCCGGGCTGGGCGACATCTGCGTGGTCGCGCTGCTGGCCGTGGTGCTGCTGCTGCGCCCGCAGGGCATCGCCGGAAAGGTGGCAACGGCATGACCGAGGTCAAGAGCCCCGAGGTTCCGGCGCCGCCCGCTGCGGTGCCCGACGAGCTGACGCCGGGGCGCCGACGGTGGCACGGGCTGCGCCCGTACCTGCCGCTGGTCGCGCTGGTGGTCGCGCTGATCCTGCCCTACTCCACGCTGCACCTGCCGGGCGTCTTCGAGGGGGCGCTGAACTCCCCGGGCACCCTGCAACTGCTCGCCGTCTGCCTGGTCTTCGGCGGCCTGGCCGCCGGGTACGACCTGCTCTTCGGGCGGACCGGCATGCTCTCCTTCGGGCACGCCCTCTACTTCGCCGCCGGCGTCTACGGCACCGACGTCCTCGTCACCAAGGCGGGGCTGCCGCTGTGGCAGGCCGCGCTGCTCGCCATCACCGGCGGGACGATCCTCGCCGCGCTGCTCGGCGCGGTGGCGCTGCGTACCGTCGGCATCGCCTTCGCCATGGTGACGCTCGCCTTCGCCCAGGTCGGGGCGATCCTGGTGGCCCGCGACTTCGGCGGGCTGACCGGCGGCGAGGAGGGGCTGCCGCTGGACGTGTCCGGGCTGCCCGAGGGGCTGGTCGGGGTCACCAACACCGTCAACCTCTACTGGCTGGCGCTGGCGTACCTGGTCGTGGTGGTCTTCGTGGTGCACCGGGTCTCCGGCTCGCCGACCGGGCGGGTGCTCGCCGGCCTGCGCGACGACGAGCGGCGGATCGGGGTGCTGGGGCTCGACCCGTACCGGTTCAAGCTGGTGGCGTTCACCCTGGCCGGCGGCCTGGCGGCGGCGGGGGGCGTGGTCTACGTCCTGATCGTCGGCGGCGCCTCGCCGCACATCACCTCCTCCGAGTGGACCCTGGCGCTGCTGGTCATGGTGGTGCTCGGCGGGCCGGGCACCCGGTGGGGCCCGGTGATCGGCGGGATCCTCTACATGTACCTGGACCACCGGCTGGTCGCGTTCGGCACGTCCGACGCGGTGGAGGCCCTGCCGGCGTTCCTGAGCAACCCGCTGTCCCAGCCGCTCTTCGTGCTCGGCACGGTCTTCATCCTGGCCGTCTACTTCTTCCCCGGCGGCCTGGCCAGCCTCGCCCCGCGCCTGGCGCTCCTGCGGCACTCCCTGCGCGCCCCGTCCCGCCGCCCCTGACGGCGCGGGCCCCGGCCCCGCCGATGACGGAGCTGCCGCCTGCCCGGCGACGGCTTCGCATCGGCGGGGCCAGCGCGTTGAACGGGAGCGACGGTCCGTACGCGGCGGGGGGGGGGGGGGGGGGGGGGCG
>NZ_JBPQTK010000088.1:0-26216 GCF_051386315.1 Micromonospora sp. URMC 107 | reverse complement strand
TCCCTCGACGTGGATCATGCAGTTGCGGTGCCGGGCTCACCCCTTCTTGTCCGATGTGCACCCCACCACCACTGCATGATCGACGCGTCAGAGGGCGACGCGTCAGAGGGCGGGGTGGGTCAGGGGGTTACCAGGAGGCCCGAGAGGAGGACGCCGCGGGCCAGGTTGAGCACGCCGTCGCAGCCCGGGAAGCCCGTGCGGATGCAGGCGCCGGCAGGCCGGCGGCCGAACAGGTACGGGGCGATGCTGTACGGCACCTCGGCGGCGACCGTCTCTCCGGTCCCGATCCGCACGAAGTCCAGCGGGACGTCGTCGGCCTGCACGTACTCCTGCAGGATGAAGCCACCCCGCCCGACGGCCCGGGTCAGGCCGTCCCGCCACGTCTGGGCCTCGGTCTCCCGGCCGATCAGCACGTCGACCCCGGCGGAGCCGTCGGCCGGCTTCGCCACCAGGCTCACCCGGTCGGCCACCGCCCGGTCGAGCAGTTCCGCCGTCAGCGACCAGGTACGCGGGACGTACCGGTGCACCAGGTCCCGGTCGGCGGCCGGCAGCGTGTCGGCGTCCTCCCAGAGCCAGGCGAAGGCGCGCTTGTTGGCGACCAGCCAGGCCGCCGCCGACACCCACATCGGCACCGTGCCCGCCGCCAGCCCCGCCTCCAGGGCGTCCACCCCGGCGCTCGGGGTGACCCGGTTGGGCACGAAGAGCCGGAACACCCCGTCGACCGGGGCGCCGCCGGCCACCAGCCGCTTCCGGTCGTCCAGCGTGACCTGGGAGACCGGCGCGATGACCAGGTCCAGGCCGCACACGGCGGCCCGTTCGACCACCGGCGACAGCAGCCGGATGAACCGCTGCGGGTCGTCGAGTCCCGGGTACTCGGAGTCGAAGTCGACAAGCATCGCGACCCGGGCGCCCTCGGGCAGGCCGAGCCCGGCGCGGATCGCGGCGAACCGCCGGTCCACCGCCGAGGGCGCCGCCGCCAGGCGGACCCGGTCGGTGAGGCCGCGCCGCCGGTAGAGCTCGACGAAGCGACGCACCGTGGTGTCCGCGTCGAACGCCCCGCCGAGGCTGCTGTCGATGTTGTACTCGACGAAGCGGGGCACCCCGTCACAGAGCAGCACGTCCGGCCGGAACGCGTCCAGCAGCGCCCCGGTCAGCGGCTCGTCGTCGTCGAGCAGCCGGGTGTCGCCGTCGGCGACGTTCAGCAGCCGGCGCAGCTCCCCCGCCGTGCCGGCCCGCCGCCGGCACGCCTCGAAGATGAGCTGCGCGAGCCGGTCGGAGACGGCGTTGAGCACGCCCAGCGAGGTCTCGTCCATCACCGGCGGCCGGGCCAGCCGCCACTGCTCGTTGTACGTGGCGCGGCCGTCGAAGACCTCCCGCCAGGACTCGGCCCCGGCGGCCACCATCTCGGCGCGCACCGGCGCGGGCAGGTCGAGCCACGCGCGCGCCGCGGCGGGCCAGCGGTAGTCGGCGTCGTTCATTCAACCGTCCTTCATGACGTGTCCGATGGCGGCCAGGAGTTGCTCGCGGCCGGGCTGCACGGCCCGGTCCAGCGCCGGGGCGAACGGCAGCACCGCGCCGTCGGGGCGGGTGACCCGGCGGGGCGGCGAGACCAGCCGCACCCGCTCGGCCATGGTCGCGATGATCTCCCCGGCGATGCCGCAGGAGCGGTTGGAGTCGTCCACCACCACCAGCCGCCCGGTGCGCGCCACCGACTCGGCGAGCGCGTCCCAGTCGAACGGGTAAAGCGTGCGCGGGTCGAACACCTCCACCGACACCTGGTCGGCCAGTTCCTCGGCGACCGCGAGCGCGTCGTGCACCAGGTGCCCGACCGCGACCACGGTGACGTCGTCGCCGGAGCGGTGCACCCGGGCCCGGCCCAGCGGCACCGGCGCGAGCGCGGCGAGGTCGACGTCGTCGCGGACGTCCAGCGCCCCGGCCGGGGCGAAGACCACCACCGGGTCGTCGCACCGGACCGCCGACACCAGCAGCCCGTACGCGTCGGCCGGGGTGGCCGGCACCACCGTGGTCACCCCGACGTGGGCGAAGAGGCTGTACGGGTGGTCGGAGTGCTGCCCCGCCCAGCCCGTCCGGGAACCGGAGCCCGGCACCAGGTACGTGACCGGCACCGCGCACTGCCCGCCGGTCATCAGCGGGAACTTGTGCGCGTGGTTGACGATCTGCTCGAAGACCAGGAACAGCAGCGACGGGATCTGGAACTCGACCACCGGCCGCATCCCGGCCAGGGCCGCCCCGGTGGCGAAGCTGGTGAACGCCTGCTCCGACAGCGGGGTGTCGAGCACCCGCTCCGGGCCGAACCGCTTGACCAGCCCGGCGGTGACGTTCGAGGCGGCCACCCGGATGTCCTCGCCGAGCAGGAACACCGACTCGTCGCGGGCCAGTTCGTCGGCGAGCGCCCGGGTGAGCGCCTTGCGGTAGGACAGTCTGGGCATCTACCCACCTCCGGTGCGGGCGGTCAGGCCGCTGGCGTACAGGTGCGCCAGGGCGTCGGCCGGATCCGGCTCGGCACCGGCGAGGGCGAACTCGACGGCCGCTTCCAGGGTGGCCTCCACCTCGGCGTCGACCTCCGCCCGGTCGGCGGCGCGGAGCCGCCCGCCCTGGATGTCCACCGGGTCGCGGGAGCGGCCCCGGGCCACCTCGTCGGGCGGGCGGTAGTCGAGGCGTACCGCGTGCTCGAAGGTGTGGTGGGCGTCGAACCGGTAGGTCCGCGCCTCGATCAGCTCGGGGCCGCCGCCGGCGCGCATCCGGTCGACGGCGGCGCTCGCGGCGTCGCGTACCGCCTCGGGGTCCTGGCCGTCCACGACGGCGGCCGGGATGCCGAAGGCGGCGGCCCGGCCGGGGATGCTGCCGGCGACCGCGCCCGCGACGGGCATGGTGGTGGCGTAGCCGTTGTTCTCGCAGACGAACAGCACCGGCACCCGCCACAGCGCGGCCAGGTTGAACGCCTCCAGCAGCATCCCCTCGTTGACCGCGCCGTCGCCGAAGAAGCTCACCCCGACGACGTCGTCGCCGCGCCGGCGGCGCGCCCACACCGCCCCGGTGATGATCGCCCCGGACGCCCCGACGATGGCGTTGGCGCCGAGCACGCCGACGCCGAAGTCGGCGGCGTGCATCGACCCGCCCCGGCCGGCGTTGAGGCCGGTGACCCGGCCGCACAGCTCGGCCATCATCCGGGCCGGGTCCGCGCCCTTGGCGAGCACGTGCCCGTGCCCCCGGTGGGTGCCGGCGAGCACGTCGTCGGCGCGCAGCGCGGCGCAGACCCCGGCGGCGATCCCCTCCTGCCCGAGGTACGGGTGGATGCCCCCGACGACGTGCCCGGAGCGGACCAGCTCGATGGCCCGCTCCTCGAAGCGGCGGATCAGTCGGACCGTCCGGTAGAGCCGGACCGCCTTCTCCAGCCCGTCGCTCCCCGGGTGCGTCCTCCCCCGGTCGTGGCGCGACACGTCAGCGTCCCTGCGGGGCGCGGTGGCGCCAGATGACCGGGCAGTACTCGGGGTCCGCGTAGTCCGGCCGCCCGTCGAGGGTGCGGCGGACCAGCACGTCGTGGTTGTACGCGGCGAGCGTGCCGTCGGAGAGGCGGTACTCCCGCCAGGCGTTGTCGCCGTCCTGAAGGTGCAGCGAGACCGCCCGGCGCGGGCGCCCGCTGACGTTGGCGCCGCTGCCGTGGTAGGTGCGGCAGTGGTGGAAGCTCATGTGTCCCTTGGGGATCACCATCGGCACCTTGCGGATCCGCACGCCGTTGTGGGCCGCGTTCTCGGCGAGCATCTCCTCCAGCTGGTCGCGGTCGCGGTCGGCGAAGTGGCGCACCACCGTGTCGTCGGCGCCGATCTCCTCCCAGCGGTGCGAGCCGTCGACCATGGTGATCGTGCCCATCTCCTCGCCGCAGTCGTGGAACGGGATGAACGCGGTGAGCATGTCCTCCGACGACGAGGACGCCCAGTAGTGCTTGTCGAAGTGCCAGGGCACGATGTTCGACGGCTCCCCGGAGACCGGCGGCTTGTAGATCAACGTGGACTGGAAGACGCGGATCTCGGTGGCCCGCGCGAGCCGCGCGGCGACCGCGCCGATCAGCGGCTTGCGCAGGATCGACCCGAGCCCGTCGTGCTCGTGGTGGACGTAGTCGTTGTGCCGCTGCACCGGCCCCTTCGACGGGTCCCAGTAGGCGAGCCGCGCCGGGCGCACCGGCAGGCGGCGGTCCCGCTCGCCGTCGTAGTAGCGCTCGGCGGCCGCCGCGAGGGCGTCCACCTCGTCGTCGGTCAGCAGCTTCTTCGACAGGTACCAGCCGTGCTCGGCGTAGAACGCCACGTCCTCGTCGGAGGGCAGCAGCGCCTCCTCCTGGACGGTCAGTGCCGGCTCGAACTCGGTCGCGGTCACGCCCGCACCTCCTGCGGTGTCGCGGCCGCGGCGGTGGCTCCCGCCGCGGCCAGTTCCCGTTCCTTGGCCTCGTAGAGCGCCTTGATGTTGCCGCTGCCGAAGGTCCGCGCCCCGCGCCGCTCGATCAGCTCCAGGAAGAGCGTGCGGCGCACGTGCATGGACTCGGTGAAGATCTGCAGCAGCTGCCCGCCGTGGTCGCGGTCGACGAGCACGCCGAGGTCGCGCAGCCGGTCCAGCGGCGCGTCCACCGGGCCGACCCGCCCCTCCAGGGCGTCGTAGTAGCTGGCCGGGGTGCCGGCGAAACGCACGCCCCGCTCGGCGAGGACCGTGACCGCGGTGACGATGTCGTCCGTGCGCAGCCCCAGGTGCTGCACCCCCGCGCCCACGTGCTGGTCGAGGAAGGCGTCGAGCTGCCCCGGCCGGCGGGAGCGGTCCGGCTCCAGCAGCACCAGGGTGACCCGCCCCGACGGGCTCTGCACCACGGTGGAGTTCATCGCCTGCCCGGCGACCTCCACGTGTTCGGCGAAGATCTCCGCGAACCCGAACACGTCCCGGTAGTACCGGACGGTCTCGTCGAGCTGCCCCGGTGGCACGCAGACCGCCAGGTGGTCGATCTCGGCGAGCAGCTTATCGCCGCCGCCGTCGGGGGGCGTCATGTCGACCGCCCCGGGCAGGAACTCACCCGGGTCCCCCCGCCGGGACACGAGGCGGTGCAGCACGTCGCCGAAGCCGCCCACCTCGGCGGTCACCACCTCGGCGTCCGCGCCGGTGTGGGTGGTCGGCGGCGTCACCCCCGCCGCGCCCCGGCGCACCAGCTCGGCGTACGCGCCGGCGGCGTCGTCGACCTCCAGCGCGACCACGGCCACGCCGTCGCCGTGCCGCTGCACGTACCGCGCCGCCGGGTGCTCGGCGGTGAGCCCGGTGGTGAGCACCATCCGGACGTCGCCCTGGCACAGCAGCAGCGACCGCTGGTCGGCCAGCCCGGTCTCGGGGCCGCCCTGGCCGCGCAACTGGAAGCCGACCGCCCGGTCGAAGTAGAAGGCCGCCTGCCGGGCGTCGCCCACGAAGAGTTCGATGTGGTCTATCCCACGGATGTCCATGTCCTCAGCCCTTTCACGGTTCCCCGTGGTTGCCGTCCGGGCGCGGTCCGCCCGGGATGGTGCGTGGTCAGTCCCTCGGCCGGGCGGCCCGCGCGAGCAGCAGGCTCACGTTCTGCCCGCCGAAGCCGAAGGAGTTGGTCAGCGCGTATCCGGTGTCCGTCTTCCGGGGCTCGGCGCGGATGTGGTCGGCCGGGCAGGCCGGGTCCGGGTCGTCGAGGTTGTGCGTCGGCGGCAGCAGGCCCCGACCGAGCGCCAGCGCGGTGGCCGCCGCCTCCAGCGCCCCGGAGGCGCCGAGCAGGTGGCCGGTGAGCGCCTTGGTGGAGCTGACCGGCACGCCGCCGGCGCCGAACACCTCGGCCAGCGCGGTGGTCTCGGCGATGTCGCCGAGCTTCGTGCCGGTGCCGTGCGCGTTGACGTAGCCGACCCGGGCGGCGGGAACGCCGCCGCTGGCCAGCGCGCGTCGCATGCACTCCGCCGCGCCGGCGCCGTCGGGTCGCGGGGCGGTCGGGTGGTACGCGTCGGTGTTCACCCCGTACCCGGCGACCTCGGCGTAGCCGGCGACGCCCCGGGCGGCGGCGTGCTCGGCGCGTTCCAGCACCAGCAGGGCCGCGCCCTCGGCGAGGACGAACCCGTTGCGGCGGGCGTCGAACGGCCGGCTCGCCGCCGTCGGGTCGGCCCAGCCCAGGGCGAGCGCCCGGGCGTTGCCGAAGGTGTCGGAGAAGGTCGGGAACAGCGGCGCCTCGCTGGCCCCGCAGAGCACCACGTCGGCCTCGCCGGCGCGGATCAGCCGCAGCGCGTCGGCGATCGACTGGGCGCCGGAGGCGCAGGCGGTGCCGACGGAGGAGGTGTAGCCGCGGATGCCGTACCGGATGGCGATCCGGGCCGACGGCATGTTCGGCAGGATGCCGGTGAGCAGGTAGGGGCTGACCGCCGCCCGGCCCCGCTCGGCGCGGGCCAGCACCTGCGCCTCGAGGGTGGACATCCCGCCGACGCCGCCGACGATCACCCCGATCCGGCCCGGATCCACGTCCCGGCCCACCTCGATGCCCGCGTCGGTGAGCGCGTCGGCGGCGGCGAGCAGGGCGAGCACCACGACCCGGTCCAACACCCTGGTCTCCGGCCCGGAGGCCACGGTGCGCGGGTCGATGTCCGGCAGCACGCCGGCCACCTCCAGCGACCCGGCCGCCGGGTGCCCGGCCGGCGGCCGGGTCAGCCCGGACCGGCCGGCGCAGAGCGCGTCGAAGGTGGCGTCGGCGCCCCGCCCGACGGGGGTGAACAGCCCCATCCCGGTGATGACGGCCGTCATGACGGCGACTCGGTGAGGTACCGCTCCCGCAGGGCCACCTTGCGCACCTTGCCGGTGACGGTGACCGGGATGTCGGCGGAGCGGACCGGCACGACCCGACGCAGGGTCGCGCCGACGTCGGGGCCGAGCGCGGTCCGGACCCGGTCGGTGCGGTCCTCGGCGGGGTCGGCGCCGGCGGCGAGTTCCAGCAGCACGTCGGTGACCACCCCGCCGGCTCCTGAGGTGATCACCACGGTGCAGTCGGTGACGTCCGGGCAGGCGGCGAGGACCCGCTCCTCGGACAGCGCGGTGTAGAACCGCCGCCCGTCGCCCGCGTCGACCGCGTCGACCGCACGGTCCAGGTGGTAGTAGCGGCCCTCGTCGTCGGCGTACACCAGGTCTCCGGTCAGGTACCAGCCGCGCTGCCGGGACCGGTACGTGGTGGCCGAGTCGTTCCAGTAGCCGCGGAACAGCGACGGCGAGTCGATGCCGAGCCAGCCCACCTCGCCGGTCGGCACCGGCTCGCCCCGGGCGTCGAGCACGGCGGCCCTCGCGAACCGGTAGGGCCGCCCGACGCAGCGGCCGTACCGGTCGGTGTCGACGCGGTGGGTGATGTGGAACATCGAGTGGCCCATCTCGCTGGAGCCGAGCCCGTCGATGAAGACCGAGCCGGGCACCCGGGTGATCCCGTCGCGGGTCACCACGTCGCGGGAGCCGACCGCGACCAGCCGGCGCACGTGCGGCTCGTGGGAGCAGTCGCCGGTGTTGAACCACAGCGACACCGAGTCCAGGTCGTACGCGGCCAGGTCGAAGCGGGCCAGCTCCGCCCAGGTCACGGAGAAGCCGAACACCCCGTCGGGACGCCAGCGCTGGATCGCCTCCAGCACCCGCTCCCCGCCCTGGTCGGAGAGCAGGAGCATCTCGGCGGAGTTGCCGAGGGCCTGGTTGACCATGAGGACGGTGGCGGTGTGCGGGGCGGGCAGCGCGTTGAGGATGCGGCGGGTCCCCTGCGCCTGCGGCATGGCGAGCAGGTGCCGGGTGGCGGCGAAGAGGCTCGCGTGCGAGTGCAGCACCGCCTTGGGCACGCCCGTGGTGCCGGAGGTGTGGGTGATGACGACCGGGTCGTCGGCGTGGTGCCGGTAGTGCTCCGGCGCGGCGGCCGGGTCGCCGGTACCGGCCTCGGCGGGCGTGCCGAGCACCGGGACGCCGAGGTCGTGGCCGGCGAGCAGGTCGCGGTGCGCGTCGTCGGCGAGCACGCCGACGCCGCGCAGCCGGCGGACGTACTCGGCGGCGATCTCCGGGCGCAGCCTGCCGTTCATCAGCGCCGGGATCGCGCCGAGCCGGGTCAACGCGAGGAAGCTGAGCACCATGTCGGCGGCGGCGGTGGCCCAGACGGCGACCGGGTCGCGGGGCCCGATTCCCCGCTCGTGCAGCCAGGCGGCGCGGGCGGCGACCCGCTCGTCGAGCCGGCCCAGGCTGAGCGGCCGGTCGGCCGGGTGGCCGTCCACGGCGGTGTCGAAGGTGAGCCCCGGCCCGTCCGGGTCGGCGCCGTGCGCCAGCACCCGGGCCAGCACGTTGCCGGCGCCGATCCGCTCGTCGGCGGCCAGCACCCCCCGCAGTCCCCTGTTGCTCATGGTGCGTCTCCTCCCCCCAGCAGCACCGCGACGGCGGTGGTTCCGGCTGCTCCGGCCGAACGGCCCGCGTCGCCGTCGTCGGGTGCCTGTTCGATCAGGACCAGCAACGCCCGGTCGGCGTCGCCGTCGTGCAGCAGCAGCTCGGCCTCTGCCGTGCCCTCGGCGCGCGGGTCGCCGGCCGGCGCGAGGCAGACCACCGGCCCGCCCAGCCCCCAGCGGGCGGCCACGTGCCCGGCCACGCTGTTGGGCACCGACTGGAAGAAGAACAGCGGCCCGGGCCGGCCGCCGCCGGCGACCGTGGCCCGCACGTGCGCCGCGCTGGCCCGGTCCCCGGCCGCGCTGACGAGCACCACCGCGCACCGCTCGCCGCCGGGGGCCGGCCGCTGGCCGTACGCCCGGGTCAGGCAGCGCTCCGCGACCGCCGCGACCAGGGGCGGGAAGCTGGAGTGCACGTACCCGGGCACCGGCGGCGGCGCCGCGTCGCCCGGCTCGGGCCAGGCCGCCTCGGCCAGCACGGTGAGGCGGCCGGCGGTCCCGCTCATGCCGCACCGACCAGCAGCGCCGTGTTGGCCCCGCCGAAGGCGGCGTTGAGGCTCAGCGCGTACCCGGTGGCGGCGGGTCGGGGCGCGTCGCGCACGACGTCCAGCGGGCAGGCCGGGTCGGGGCCGAGCCAGCCGGCGTTGACGGGCAGTTTCCCGTGCCGCAGGGCGAGCACGGTCACCACCAGTTCCAGCAGGCCGGAGGCCTCCAGGGCGTGCCCGTGCAGCGCCTTGGTGGAGCTGACGGGAACGCGAGCCGCCGCCGCCCCGAGCGCGGTGCGCAGCGCCGCCGCCTCGGCGGCGTCGCTGTGGCCGGTGCCGGTGGCGTTGGCGTTGACGTACCCGATCGCCTCCGCCGGGAGCCCGGCGCGGCGCAGCGCCGCGGTGACCGCGCGGGCCAGGCCGCGCCCGCCCGGCTCCGGCTGGCAGGGGTGGAAGGCGTCCCCGGCCCGGCCCCAGCCGAGCAGGTCGGCGACCGTCCCCCGGGCGACGTCCCGCGACTCCAGCACCACCGCCGCGACGCCGTCGCCGAGCAGCAGGCCGGTGCGGCCGGCGCTGAACGGGCGCACCGCGCCGTCGGTGGCGAGGGCGCGACCGGCGTCGAAGAGCGCGTACTGGTCGGGCTCGACCAGGTAGCCGGCGGCCACCACCGCCCGGGCGACGTCGCCCCGGCGGATCAGGGCCGCGGCGTCGGCGACCGCGCTGCTGGCCGAGACGCAGGCGGTGGTGTACGCCCGTGCCGGGCCGGTGAGCCCCGTCCGGGCGGCCAGCGCGGTGGTGAGCGCCGGCACGGCCGCGCCACCGTGCACGGCCAGCAGCAGGGCGGTGCCGGCCCGGCGTCCGGCGTCGAGCCCGGCGGCCCGGCAGGCGGCGTCGACCGCCTCGGCGAGCTCGTCGGCCAGGTCGCCGGCGTCGGGCAGGGTGGCGGCGGCGTCGACCCGGCGGGGCGTCGTGTCGAAGCGGTCCACCGGCCGGAACGCGGGCGCGCCGGCCAGCACGCCGGCGAGCTGCGCGTCGGGTCCCCTGCCGAGCGCGCTGGTCGCGTGGACGCCGGTGAGCTGGACGGCCACCCGCTCAGCCATCGGCGGCGACGGTCAGGGCGGCCCGGAAGACCGCCAGGGCGTCGTCGACGGTCCGGATCCCGGCGAGCTGGTCGTCGGTGAGGTCGAGCCGCCGGTCGTGGCGCTGCTCGACGAGGTGCACCAGCCAGGCCAGTTCCATGGAGCCGATCCGGTCGCCGACGTCGGCGGGCGGTTTCCCGGCCAGTTCGGCGAGCATGGTCACCAGCTCGGCCCGTTGCAGGTCGGGCTGACCGGCCATCAGGAGTTGTCGCTCGTCGCCCCGGCGACCCGGTCGGCGATCATCGTGGTGAACTCGCCGACCGTCATCAGGGCCAGCTTCTCGGACTCGTCGTCGGCGAACTTCAGGCCGTAGCGGTCCTCCACGCGCACGGCGAGGTCGGCGAGGGCCAACGACTCCAGGTCCACCCCGGACGGGCCGAGCGTGGTGTCGTCGTCGAGGCCCTCGACGTCGTAGTTCATGTCCTCGAGCTGCTCGACGACGAAGGCGCGGATCTCGGGTCGCATGGTTAACCTCTTTCCGTGAGCCAGTCACCGGTGCCCGGTAGGGACACCGCGTACGTGTGGATCGGTCGGGGCGTCGGCGGTCGGCCGGCCCCGGCCGGGCGGCTGTTGCGGCGGGCGGCTGCCACGCTGCTCGGCCGCGCGGAGGCGGAGATCGTGGTGGAGCGCGGGCGCGACGGGCGTCCGCTGGTCTCGGTGCCCGGCGCGGGCGCCCGGGTGCGGCTCCCGGTCAGTGTCAGCCGGACCGGGCCGGTGGTGGTGGTCGCCGCCCGGGCGGGTGGCCCGGTGGGGGTCGACGTGGAGCGGTGCCGGCCGCTGCCCGCGTCGGCGCTGGCCCGCCGGTGGTACGCCCCCGCCGAGGCGGACTGGCTGGCCGGTCGCCCCGCCGACGGGCAGGCGGCGGACTTCCTGCGGTTGTGGACGGCGAAGGAGGCCGTCGGCAAGGCGCTCGGGGTCGGGCTGCGCGACGGCGGCCTGCGGCGGCCGATGCCGGTGCCCGTCGGTCCCGGCGGGTCGCTGCGGCCGGTGCCCGGCCTCGCGCGGCTGCGCGTCGGGCATCCGCCCGTGGGCGGGGGCCTGATCCTGGCGGTCGCCGTCGACGCGGTCGACGCGGTGCCGGTCGAGGTGGTGCGGTGCGAGGCGGAGGGGTGCCAGACGGAGGCGGACGGCGCAGCGGCGCGGCGCAGCGGTCACGTCGCCGCCGTCCGCAGCGCGTCGACCGAGCGGACCAGCTTGCCGGTGGTGGTGCGGGGCAGCTGATCCACCAGCCGCAGGGTGCGGGGACGCTTGTAGCCGGCCAGCCGCTCGGCGAGCAGCTTGTCGAGCACCTCCTCCGACAGCGGCCCGTCCGGCTGCACGTACGCGGTGATCCCGCCGTCGAAGACGACCACGGCGGCGGCGACGCCGGGCAGCGCGGCAACCGTCGCCTCCACCTCGGTCAGGTCGACCTTCAGGCCACCGACGGAGACCTGCGAGTCGAGCCGCCCGCGGACGGTGACCAGGCCGGTATCCGGGTCCACGGCGCCGGCGTCGCGGGTGCGCAGCCAGCCGTCGGCCCAGCGGGCGGGGTCGCTCAGCCCGACGTACGGCGACGCGGGGCAGCTCACCCACAGCTCGCCGTCGACCTCGCGGACCCCGATGCCGGGCGCCGGGGCGATCGACGGGCGGTGCCGGCCGTGCAGGTCGGTGCCGATGACGCCGACCTCGGTCATCCCGTACATGTTGCCCAGCGGCACGCCGTAGCGGTCGGTGAAGGCGCGGGCGACGGCGGCCGGCACCAGCTCGCCGCCGGTGGTCATCCGCTTGAACTGCGGCAGGGGGCCGGCGGGGCGGGTGGAGGCGAGCAGTCCGATGTGGAACGGCACGCCGAGCACGGTGGCCGGCGAGTCGCCGGCGGCGATGGCGGCCAGCACCGCGTCGCCGGCCAGCCGCTCCGGCGGCACCAGCTCGACGCCGGCGTGCAGGCCGTAGAGCAGGCCACCGACCAGGCCGAGCACGTGCACCATCGAGGGCAGCAGGATGATCCGTTCGCCGGGCAGCGCCACGCCGTCGATGCGGGTGTAGCGGCGCACCTCGGCGACCAGGTCGTCGGCGGTACGACCGATCACCTTGGACGGTCCGGTGGAGCCGGAGCTGAGCTGGATCACCGCGTGCCCGCTGACCGCCGGACGGTCGGCGTACGCGGTGACGCCCTCGGTGACGTCGACGAAGACCCGTAGCCCGCCGCCGCCGGTGCGGACCGGGGCCACGACCACCTGCGGGGTGAGCCGCGCCAGCGCCCGGTCGACCTCGTGGTCGGTGAGCCGGTGGTCGAGCAGGATCGCCTGCGCCCCGCTGCGCCAGGTGGCCAGCAGGTTCACCACGTACGCCAGCGAGGGCGGCATCCGCAGCGCGGCGGCGCCCCCGGGGCGCAGTCCGGCGGCGCCGAGGCGGGCCTGCGCCTCGATCACCAGCCGGCGCAGGGTGGCCCGGTCAACCGGTTCGGGCAGTCGGAGACAAATGCCGGCCGGATGGCCGTCGAGCAGAATTTCGTCAACCCAGAGCGGGTCCGTCGCCGCAGGATTTCCCGTCGTCACTACCGTTCACCGCCCAGCCTCAAAGAGGGCGGATCCGCCCATAAGGTATGCCTGTCGGGGTGCTGCGGGGAACCTTACGACGCCGTCCGAGTGCATAGCTAGATGCGAATGGCTAGATCAGAAAGAGCGGCCGGCCGGATTGCCCACGGCCGGTTCGGCGGGCAGGATCGGGCGCGTACGGCGGCTCAGGGTGACCGCCGGATGACCCATCGTGCGTACGGCGCGAGACGTCCACCGGACGGCCGATGGTGCTCTTCGAGGCGGTCGTGGAGGGGTCAGGGTGCCGGTGGAAGCACGACGCGGGCGGTACGCCGCTCCCCGTCCATCGCGCGCATCGCCCGGGCCAGGGTGCCGGCGTGCAGCTCGGTCTCGCCGCGCTCGCGCATCAGCTCCGCCACGGCCGCGATCGCCCGCGCCTCGGCTGCCAGGGCCTGGGCGGCGAACACGCAACCGAGCGGATCGAAGTGCCCGCTGTCACGGGCCGGGTTCAGCCGGGCGACCAGGTCGACGACGCGCAGGTACCGCTCGACGAGTTCCTGTTCGGCCCGGGTCAACGCGGGCAGGTCACGTTCGCTCATCCCCGCAGCCTGCCACCGCTTCCGGCGCCCGGCAGCCCCGTCGGCCCCTGTCCGCGACGCGACCCGACAGCCCGCCGCGGCACCGTGCCCGCCCCGCGACGCCCTTGGCGGGCGGGGATCAGGCCGGCGCCGCGGCGGGGGTCTGGGCGTGGATGAGGAAGCGCAGCGACCGGGCGTCGGTGAAGCACTCCCGCATCGGCCGGACCAGGTCCCGGTGCTCCGGGCTGCGTTCCCACGCCTCGAAGTCGGCCAGGCTCGCCCACTCGCTGGTGATCAGCCACTGCTCCGGGTCGGCCGACGAACGGCAGACCTGGTCGACGAGGTGCCCGGGCACGCCGCCGGCCACCAGGTGCCGGACCGCCTCGTACGCGGCCAGGAACGCCTCCGTGCGCTCGTGCGGCACCCGCACCAGGAAGACCACCCGCGCCCGCTGTCCGCCCGCGCGCCGCGCCCCGACCCGGGACCCGCCGGGCGTCGTACCGGTGCCCTCCTCGCTCACGGCGTCGCTCCCCTCTGCGGCGCGGCCCCGCGCAGGACCAGCGCGCTGTTGAAACCGTCGAAACCGCGGGCGCAGACCAGCGCCAGTCGGCTGCGCGGTCGCCGGTGCTCCCGCAGGAAGCCCAGCTCGCAGCCCTCGGCCACCTCGTCCGGCCCGGCGGAGGCCGGCAGCGTGTCGTGCCCGAACGCGAGCAGCGCGGTCGCCACGTCCAACGCCGAGCCGCCCTGGTGGGCGCGGCCGGTCAGCGGCTTCTGGGTGCTCACCGGGGGCGGCCGGTCGCCGAAGACGGCGCGCAGCGCGGCGGCCTCGCTGCGGTCGTAGCGGGGCACGCCGAGCGCGTCGGGCAGCACCACGTCGACCGTCTCCGGCCCGACGCCGGCCCGGTCCAGGGCCAGCCGCATCGCGCGGGCGTACTGCACGGGGTCGCCGGCCGTGTCCGCCGCGGTGTGGACGGCGTCGTGGGTGGCGCCCCAGCCGGTCACCTCGCCGTACACGCGGGCACCCCGGGACAGCGCGTGTCCCAGCTCCTCCACCACGAACACCGCGCCGCCCTCGGCGGGCAGGTAGCCGCTGGCCGCGGCGTCGAACGGCCGGTAGGCCCGCTCCGGGTCGGCGGAGTCGCTGAGCAGGCCGGAACGCAGCTGGCAGGCCAGGGCGTACGGGCTCAGCGGGCACTCGGTCGCGCCGGCGATCACCACCGGCGTGCCCCGGCGCACCGCCCGCGCGGCGTGCGCCAGGCTGTCCAGCCCGCCGGCCGCCTCGGCGACCAGCACCCCGCACGGCCCCTTGAACTGGTGGTGGATGGAGAGCTGGCCGACGCTGGCCGCGTAGAACCAGGCGATCGACTGGTACGCCCCCACCGTGCGCGACGGCCCGCCCCAGAGCCGTTGCAGCTCCCGCTGCCCGAACAGGTTCCCACCGGAGGAGCTGGCCAGGGCCACCGCGTACCCGTACGGGTCGGGCGCCCGCTCGGGCAGGCCGGCGTCGGCCAGCGCCAGCCGGGTGGCGGCGAAGCCGAGGTGCGTCCACCGGTCGGTCTGCACCAGCCGCCGGTTGTCGGCGTACGCGGCCGCGTCGAAGCCGGGCACCTCCCCGCCGTACCGGGTGGGGTAGCCGGCGGGGTCGAACAGGGTGATCGGTCCGGTGCGGCGGGTGCCGGCCAGCACGGTACGCCAGTGCGCGTCCACGCCGATCCCGCTGGGCGCGACGACGCCGATGCCGGTCACCACGGCCCGCGCGGTCACGCGCGCACCCGCCCGGGCAGCCGGCGGAACACCATCGCCGACTGGAAGCCGCCGAACCCGCTGCCCACCGAGAGCGCCACGTCGACGGGCAGCTCCCGCGCCTCGTTCGGGACGTAGTCCAGGTCGCACTCCGGGTCGCGGGTGCTCCAGTTGGCCGTCGGCGGCACCACGCCGAACTCGACGGCCAGGGCGCACGCGGCCATCTCGATCGAGCCGATCGCGCCGAGCGAGTGCCCGACCATCGACTTGATCGAGCTGATCGGCACCCCGTACGCGGCCTGACCCAGCGCCCGCTTGAACGCGGCGGTCTCGTGCCGGTCGTTCTGCCGGGTGCCCGAGCCGTGGGCGCTGATGTAGGAGACCTGCTCGGGGGCGATGCGGCCCTGCTTCAGCGCGGCCGAGATGGCCAGCCCCATCTCCAGCCCGTCGGGTCGCAGCCCCGTCATGTGGTAGCCGTTGCTGCGGCTGGCGTAGCCGGCCACCTCGCAGTAGACGTGCGCCCCCCGGCGCCGGGCGTGCCCGGCCTCCTCCAGCACCAGCACCGCCGCCCCCTCGGCGAGGACGAAGCCGTGCCGGTCGGCGTCGAACGGGCGCGAGGCGTGCGCCGGGTCGTCGTTGTCCGGGCTGGTCGCCTTGATCGCGTCGAAGGAGGCGACGGTGACCGGGGAGATCGGCGAGTCGGCGGCCCCGGCCAGCACGATGTCGGCCTCGCCGTCGGTGATGAGCTGGTGGGCGTACCCGATCGCGTCGATGCCGGAGGTGCAGCCGGTGGAGACCACCTGCGCGGGGCCGTGCAGCCCGTGCCGGCACGCCACGTCCGCGGCGAGGCTGCTGGGCACGAGCGCCTGGTAGAGGTACGGGCCGCCGCGTTCGGCGTCGACCAGCCACCGGCGGCCGGTGTCGCTGACCGTGACGTACTCCTGCTCCAGGGCGGTGGTGCCGCCGACGGCGGTGCCGAGCACCACGCCGGTGCGGTCCCGCTCGGCGTCGGTGAGCTCCAGGCCGGCGTCGGCGACGGCCTCGGCGGCGCAGGCGAGGGCGAACTGCACGTACCGGTCGGCGCGCCGCAGCTCGACCCCGGTGAGGCCGGCGGCGACCGGGTCGAAGTCGCACTCGGCGGCGATCTGGGAGCGGAACGCCGACGGGTCGAAGAAGGTGATCCGCCGCGTCGCCGTCCGCCCCTCGGTGATCGTCTTCCAGAACCGGTCCCGGCTGGCGCCGCCGGGGGCGACCACCCCGACGCCGGTCACCACCGTGCGGCGCGCGCTCACGACGTCACCTCAATTCGCGACTGCGGGGCTCGCAACCCCGGCTCACTCCTCGCGCTCACGACGTCACCTCGGTTCGCGACTGCGGGGCTCGCAACCCCGGCTCACTCCTCGCGCTCACGGAGCCACCTCGATTCGCGACTGCGGGGCTCGCAACCCCGGCTCACTCCTCGCGCTCACGGAGCCACCTCAATTCGCGACTGCGGGGCTCGCAACCCCGGCTCACTCCTCGCGCTCACGACCCGCCTCGCTGTTCGACCAGCTCGGTGTCGACGTGACCGAGTTCGGGCCGGGGCGCCAGCGGCCCGAGGTGGAAGACCACCTCGGCCGGCTCGTCGCCGGTGTTGCGCAGCCGGTGCCGCACGTTGCGCGGCACGAACAGCGCCTCGCCGGCGGTCAGCGGCACCGGCTCGTCGTCCAGGTCCACGGTGATCGTGCCCCGGGCGACGTAGAGGAACTCCTCGCTGTAGGGGTGGTAGTGCTCGGCGATCCGCTCCCCCGGGCGCAGCATCGCCACCCCCATGAAACCCGAGGTGCTGCCGACGGTCTTCGGGCCGAGCAACACCCGCAGCTCGCCGCCGCGGCGGCTGTCCGGCACGACGTCGGCGGCGGCGACCAGCCGCAGGGCGCGCTCACTCATCGCCGGCTCCCGTCGCCCGGTCGGCACCGGCCAGCCGCTCGATCTTCTCCTTGATGACGGCGAGCTGCACCGCGCTGTTGGCGTTGATCCGGTCGGTCATGCCCGCGTCGTCCACCGGCGCGGTCGGCTTCATCGCGAAGTCCTGCACCCACGTCATCCGGGTGCCGCCGGGTTCCTCGGCGTAGCGCCAGTGGATGCGCATGTACTCGAACGGCCCGGTCTCCACCCGCCGGGCACTGACCTGCCGGGCGGCCGGATCGGCGGTGCGTTCGCTGACCCAGCTCCACACCGTGCCGTTCTCGTCGGGGTGCATGGTGAGCCGGAACCGCACGGTGTCGCCGTCGCGGTGCAGGATGTCCGCCCGGGCGTACTCGGTGAACAGCTGCGGCCAGTTGGCGACGTCGTTGGTGACGTCCCAGACCAGCGGCAGCGGCGCGGCGATGAGGACGCTGTTCTCGGTGTGCCCGGGCGTCCCGGCACCGCGGGCGACCAGCTCGGCCACCCCCGCGATGCTGAGCTGCCCCGCCTGCTCGGGGATCTGCACCTGCCACCGGTCGGCGACCACGGCGGAGAGTTCGAGCAGCGCCAGCGAGTCCATGCCGAGTTCCTCCAGCGACGCGGCCGGGGCGCGGGCGGCGGCGTCGGCGTCCAGCCCGCAGTTGGCCACCAGGATGTCGGTGATCTCGGCGGTCAGGGGACGGCCATGGGTGACGGTCATCGGAGCCTCCTGTGGTGTGCGTCGGACGGCCCGGCGAGCAACTGGTCGACCAGGCCGGTGGAGTAGCGGCCCTTGCGGAACCCGGCGTCGTCGAGCACCCGCCGGACGAACGGGATGGTGGTGCGGACCCCGGGACCGGCGATGTCGAACTCGTCGAGGGCGCGTTCCAGCCGGTTGAGCGCGAGCTCCCGGTCCGGCGCCCAGACCGCCACCTTGGCCAGCAGGGAGTCGTAGTGCGGGCCGAACAGGTAGCCGGCGTGGCCGTGCGTGTCGACCCGGGTGAACGGGCCGCCGGGTGGGACGAAGCGGTCCAGCCGGCCGGGCGTCGGCGCGAAGCCGCGGTCCGGGTCCTCCACGTTGACCCGGCACTCGATGGCGACGCCGTGGGACCGGATGTCCTCCTGCCGCCAGCGCAGCGGCACCCCGGCGGCGATGTGCAGCTGCTCGTGCACCAGGTCGATCCCGGTGATCATCTCGGTGACGGGATGCTCGACCTGGATCCGACAGTTGATCTCCAGGAAATGGAACCGCTCGTCGGGGTCGACGAGGAACTCCACGGTGCCGGCGCCGGTGAAGCCGGCGTGCAGGGCGCCGCGCAGGGCGCACTCCGCGATGGCCTCCAGGGTTCCGGCCGACAGCGCCGGGGCCGGCGCCTCCTCCACCAGCTTCTGGTGCCGGCGCTGCACCGAACAGTCCCGGGTGCCCAGGTGCACGCCGTTGCCGTGGGAGTCACACAGCAGCTGCACCTCCACGTGCCGGGCGCCGGTCAGGTACCGCTCCACGTACACCCGGTCGTCGCCGAAGGCCGCCTGGGCGGCGGCCCGGGTCCGCGCGTACGCCCGGGGCAGCTCCGCTCGGGTGGCGACCACCGTCATGCCCCGGCCCCCACCGCCGGCCGCCGCCTTGACGATCACCGGATAGCCCACCTCGGCGGCCACCTCCGCCGCCGCGGCGGCGGTGGGCACCGGCGCGACGCTGCCCGGCGGCAGAGGCAGCCCGGCCCGGCGCATCAGCGCCCGCGCGGAGGACTTGTCGGCCAGCACGGACATCACCTCCGGCGGCGGGCCGATGAAGACCAGGCCGTTGTCGGCGCAGATCTCCGCGAAGTCGGCGTCCTCGGAGAGGAACCCGTAGCCGGGGTGCACCGCCTGCGCGCCCACCTGCCGGGCCGCCTCCACGATCGCGGCGGCGTTGAGGTAGCTGCGCCGGCTGGCCGGCGGCCCGATCCGCACGGCCTGGTCGGCCAGGCGCACGGCGGCGGAGTCGGCGTCCGCCGTGGAGTAGACGACCGCCGTACGCACGCCCAGCTCGCGGCAGGCGCGCAGCACCCGCAGGGCGATCTCCCCCCGGTTGGCGATCAACACCTTCTCGAACATCGCGGCCCGCCCCTCAGACCGGATCCAGCGCGAGCAGCGGCTGGTCGTACTCGACCGGCTGGCCGTCGGCGGCGAGGACCTCGGCGACCCGGCCGCCCCGGTCGGCGGTCACCTCGTTCATCAGCTTCATCGCCTCGACGATGCCGATGACCTGCCCGGGGCGGACCAGGTCGCCGACGGCGACGAAGGGCGCGGCGCCCGGCTCCGGCGCGCGGTAGAACGTGCCGACGATGGGCGACCGCACGGCGTACCGGTTCGGCGGCGACGCGACGGCCGGCGGGGGCGCCGGGCTCGCCGCGGCGGGCGCGGCGCCGGCGGGCGCGGCGCCGTGCCACTCCACCTCCAACACCGTGTCCCCGCTGCGCAGCCGTACCCGCCGCAACGGGCCGGCGAGCTCGGCGACGAGGTGGCGCGCCTGCCGCCGCAGCCCGGCCAGCACGACGTCCACCCCGTGCCCCGCCTCCGCGCCGGACACCGTCTCCGCGTCGGGCTGCCGAATCGCGTCGGATGCCCGGGTCGCGTCGGGCGGCCGGGTCGCGTCGGGCGCCGACGGCGGGGCGTCGACGGGGGTCCCGCCGGCGCTCACCGGGCACCCGCCCGGGCACCGAGGCGGGCGGCGCCGAAGCGCCGGAAGCGCTGCCGCCGGCGGCGCACCAGCGTGGCGGGCGGCACGTCGAGCAGCGGCAGCAGGTGCGCCAGCACCGCCTCCCGCAGCGCCCGGGCGGCGGCCTGCGGGTCGTGGTGGGCGGCCGGGGCCGGCTCGGGGACGAGGTCGTCGACGATCCCGAGCCGGCACAGGTCGGGGCCGGTCAACCGCAGCGCGCGGGCCGCCTGCGGGGCCGCTGGCCGGTCCGGCCAGAGGATGGCCGCGCAGCCCTCCGGGCTGATCACCGAGTAGACGGCGTGCTGGAGCATGAGCACCCGGTCGGCCACCGCGAGGGCCAGCGCGCCACCGCTGCCGCCCTCGCCGGTGATCACGGCCACGACGGGGGTGGGCAGCACGGTCAGGGCGAGGATGTTCTCCGCGATGGCCGCCGCCTGGCCCTGCTCCTCGGCCCGCACGCCGGGATCCGCCCCGGGCGTGTCGACCAGGGTGACCACGGGCAGGCCGAGACGGGCGGCGAGGCGCACCAGCCGCAGCGCCTTGCGGTGCCCCGCCGGGCTGGCCATGCCGAAGTTGCGCCCGACCAGCTCGGCGGTGGTGTGTCCCTTCTGGTGCCCGATCACCATGACGGGCCGGCCGTCGAGCCGGGCCAGCCCGCCCACCACGGCCGGGCAGTCCGCGCCGAGCCGGTCGCCGTGCAGCTCGACGAAGCCGTCGAACGCCGTCTCCAGGTAGTCCAGCGTGGTCGGACGGCCCGGGTGCCGGGCCAGCCGTACCGTCTCCCAGGCGTCGCCGCCCGGGGCCGCCGACGTCGTCGCGGCCCCGCCGGCCGGCCGCGCCACCAGCGACGACGGTTCCTGCCGGGGTACGCCGGGACGGGACGCGGGCCGCCGCCCGGCCCGGGCGGCGGCGAGCAGCGCCACCAGCCGGCCCCGCAGGGCGTGCCGGGGCACCACCATGTCGACCTGGCCGTGCCGGAGCAGGAAGTCGGCGGTCTGGAAGCCCTCCGGCAGGTCCCGGCCGGTCACCTGCCGGATCACCCGGGGACCGGCGAAGCCCATCCGCGCGCCGCTCTCGGCGAGCACCACGTCGGTGTTGGTGGCGAACGAGGCGGCCACGCCCCCGTACGTCGGGTCGGTGAGCACGCTGACGGTGAGCAGGCCGGCCTCCCGCAGCGCGGCGATCGCCTGGCTGACCGTCGCCATCTGCATCAGCGACAGGGCGCCCTCCTGCATCCGCGCCCCGCCGGAGGCGGTGACCAGGACCAGCGGGACCCCGTCGGCCAGGGCCCGCTCGGCCGCCAGGGTGATCAGCTCCCCGACCACGCAGCCCAGGCTGCCGCCGAGGAAGCGGAAGTCCATCACGGCGAGCACGCACGGATGCCGCCCGACGGTGGCGGTGCCGCAGACGACCGCCTCGGCCAGCCCGGTGCCGGCCCGCGCCGCGGTGAGCCGGTGCGGGTACGGCAGCAGGTCGACGAAGCCGATCGGATCGACCTCGGCCGGCCGTTCCGGCAGGGCGGTGAACGACCCCGGGTCGACGAGCTGGAGCAGCCGCTCGGGCGCGTCGACGCGGGCGTGCGCGCCGCACTCGGGACAGACGTCGAGGTTGCGCCGCAGCCGCTTGCGGTACAGCAGGCTGGCGCAGCCGCCGCACCGGGACCAGAGCTGCCCCTCGCGGGACGTGGTGGCGGTCACGACGACCGCCCGGCGGGCGCGGCGTCGAAGCGGTAGAAGCAGCGGGCCATCGCGTCGCGCGGCTCGCGCCACGTCGGCAGGTACGGCGACACGTACGGCCGCAGCCGGGCGCTCACCCGGGCGAACTCGGGGTGCCCCCGGGCCGCCTCGACCGCTCCCCCGCCCGGCGTCTCCGTCTCGAGCAGGTGCACGTACAGGTCACCCAGCCGGTAGAGCGACCGGTGCCGGACGCCGACCAGGCGCGGCAGCTCGGTCGCGTCGGACTCGGCGAAGATCTCGGCGACGCGCGCCTCGGCGCTCGGCACCACCTTCGCGACGATCAGCGAACGGTCCATGGACGGGCCTCCCTCCACGGCATCCGGCGTCGTGACGACGGCGCCGGCCGAGCCGGACGACTGGCGACACGATGCGGCCACGGGCGTCACGGCGGCGTCACCGGCGACCGTCGGGCCGCGACGCAGCTCTCGTGACGCTGCGTTGACGCCAGCTGTGTATTTGCTGTGCGGCACCGATCACCGAAGTGGACTATCCGCAGTTAGGAACGGCTCTCGTGGACACGACAGGCAAGCGCCATCCTGTCCAGCATATTGACCGAGAGTGACCACAATTGATAATCTTCGTCACGGTCAGCCCGGCGGCCGTGGCGCGCGACGCCGTGCCGCGGCGGAGCGATCCGACAGTGGGGTCATGGGCAGCCGCGCCGGGGACAGCAGACGAGTCGGGACGAGCGTTCCGCAGGGGGTGCCGCCGTGGCCGCTGATCCGTCGACGCCGACCACGGCGTGCCGTCCCGACGTCGAGATCTCACTGCACCTGCTCGGCGGGTTTCGGCTGCTGCACGGCGACGCGCCGGTCGTGGTGCCGCGCGGCCTGCAACGGGTCATCGCGCTGATCGGGCTGCGCCCCGGCGCCACCCGCAGCCACCTGGCCGGCCTGCTCTGGCCCGACGCGCCGGAGGACCGCGCGCTGTCGTCCCTGCGGACCGCGCTGTGGCGGCTGCGCCAGGACCCCTGCTGCCCGATCACCACCTCCGGCGACACGATCTCCCTCGCCCCGGTCGTCCGGGTCGACGTCGACGCGCTCGTCGGCACGGCGGCGCGGGTGCGCGACGGCGACGACCCCTGCGCCGTCGCCGCGCTCGCCGCCGGCCGGCACGACCTGCTCCCCGGCTGGTACGACGACTGGGTGCTGGCCGACCGCGAGCGGCTGCGCCAGCTGCGCCTGCACATGCTGGAGGAACTGGCCGGCCAGCACCTGGCGGCGGGCCGCCACGGCGCGGCCCTGGAAGCCGCGCTGGAGGCGATGGCCGCCGAGCCGCTGCGCGAGACGCCGCACCGGCTCGTGGTCCGCATCCACCTCGCCGAGGGCAACGCCTTCGAGGCCGTGCACGCCTTCTACGTCTACCGCGACCTGCTGCTGCGGGAACTGCGGCTGGAGCCCTCGGCGGCGATGACCGCCCTGCTCGACGACACCCTCGCGCCGATCCGGGAGGCCACCCGCGCCACCGGGGCGGGGCCGCGCCGGGGACCGTCCAGCCGGGTCGCGCCGCACGCCCGCTGAGGCGGCGTCACCAGCGCGGCGGCGCGCGTGACGGACAGGTGACAGTCGCCGGGGCACGGTGGGCCGCACACCAGTCCGTGGTCTCCGACATGGTCGCGGCGCACCACCGGCGAGAGGGGTCCCATGAGCCGTCTACTGATCGTCAGCAGGATCATCCCGGGCGCGGAGGGTCGGGTGGCGCAGATCTTCGCCGAGTCCGACGCGACCGAGCTACCCGCCCTCACCGGGGTCCGCCACCGGTCCCTGTACTGCCTGCACGACCTGTACGTACACCTGATGGAGACCACCGACGTGGCCCCGGACGCGTTGGCCGAGGCCCGCAACCACCCGCTCTACCGCCAGGTCAACGAGCGGCTCTCCGCGCACACCACGCCGTACCTGCCGACCTGGCGCTCGCCGCGCGACGCGATCGCGGGCTGCTTCTACCGGTGGGACGCCGCCGACGCGACGTCGTCGCACCCGGCCGGCTGAACGGGGCGGTCGCCATGTCGTCCAGACCACCCCACGTCCTGATCATCGGGGCCGGCACCGGCGGGCTGTGCCTGGCGCACGGCCTGCGCCGGGCCGGGATCAGCGTCGCCGTCTACGAGCGGTACCGCACCCGCGGCGAGGGACTGCTCGGCTACCGGGTCGGCATCGGACCGACCGGAAGCCGCGCGTTGCGCGAGTGCCTGCCGCCCGCCCTGTTCGACGTCTACCTCGCCACCTGCGCCCGATCCCCCCGCTACTTCAACGTCATCACGCAGGGGATGCGGCGCACGGCCTCGTTCACGCTGCGGCCGGACACCGACCCGGTGAACACCGAACGGTCCGTGGCCCGGATGACCCTGCGCCAGGTCCTGCTCACGGGCATGGAGGACGTGGTCCACTTCGACAAGACCTTCACCCGGTACGACCAACGCGACGACGGCACCGTGACCGCGCACTTCGCCGACGGCAGCACCGCCACCGGCGACCTGCTCGTCGCCGCGGACGGCACGCACTCGGCGGTGCGCCGGCAGTACCTGCCGCACGCGGTCACCCGCGACGCCGGCACCATCAACATCGCCACCCGGATCCCCCTGACCCCGCACACGCGGGGGCTGCTGCCGGAGCGGATCGAGCAGGGCATCTCGCTGATCTTCGGCACCGGCGGGATGATGGGCGTGCTGCACGTGATGGAGTTCAAGTGGGACCGCGACGGCGCGCTCAAACCCGGCGTCGACCCCGCCGACGCCGAACTGCTGCGCGGCTGGCCGGGGCTGCGCCACGACAACACCCGCGACAACATCAACCTGGTCGTCTGGAGCACGGCCCGCCGGTTCCCGCCCGACGTCATGCAGCAGCGCGGCGAGGACCTGGTCCTGCTCGCCCTGCGACTCACCCGGAACTGGCACCCGCACCTGCGCGAACTGCTCGCCCGCGGCGACCCGGACAGCGCCCTGCCCATCAAGGTGACCACCAGCGAGCCGGTGCCGCCGTGGAAGAGCAGCACCGTCACCCTGCTCGGCGACGCCATCCACACGATGACGCCGGGACGCGGGGTGGGCGCCAACACCGCCCTGCGCGACGCCGCCCTGCTCTGCCGGCAGCTGCGACTGGCCGCGACCGGCGACAAGACGCTGCTCCAGGCGGTGGCCGACTACGAGGCCGCCATGGTGCCGTACGGGTTCGCCCGGGTCGCCGACTCGCTCAACCGCAGCGGCACCAGCGGAGACGACCGGATGTACAAGCCGGTCGTCGGCCGGCTCGCGCTGCTCGGCGCGCGAGGCTACTTCGGCGTCACCAGCCGGGTACCCCGGCTCGCGCGCCGGTTCGTCGACGACTTCTACAGCTACCGGGGCGAGGAGGACTGACCGTCCGACGGGGACCCCCGGCGCCGCCGTGAGCGCCGGGGTCCCCGCGTACCCGCCCGCCGGCCCGCGGCCGTCCGGATGGCGACCCTCCGTCGCCCGCCGGACACCGCCGGTGCGCTCCCGTCCCGCCGCCACGGCGGGCACCCGGTCCTGCCTGTCGGCGCCATCGGGCGTGTGCGAAGCTGCGGCGAGTTTTTCTCGCGGGTTTCCGGACGTGAACGATAGGGAGGTTTGCCGTGGCGTGGTCTTTCGGGCACTGGCTGATACTGATCGTGGCCCTGGTGGTGGGTGCGGCGGGCGGTTGGTTGTGGCGCGGCCGGCAGGACGCGGCGGCCGCCACGCACGGCTCGCCCATGGTGGACGGTGACCCGGTCGCCGGCATGACCGCCGTGGTGGTCGACCCGCCGCCCGTCGCCACCCTGGACGAAGCGCGCCCCGAGGTGACCGTGGACCCCGCGCCGGACGCCGTCGCCGACCGCGTCCCCGTCGCGCCCGGGGCCGTCGCCCCGACCGACGCGGACGCCCCGCGGGCCACGGTCGTCGCGGCCGACGCGTCCCGGTCCGACGACGTCGACCCGGCCGACATGGCGCTGACCGGCGACCCGGTGCCGGCGCCCGACACCGACCCCGTGCCGGTCGGCACCGCCGCCGACGCCCGGCCGGAGCACGAGGTCGTGCTGCCGGTGGCGGCCGAGGTGACCGGCCCCGTCGACCGCCGACCGGCGGAGGAGCCCACCCCGGCCGCAGAGGCGGAGGACGTTCCCGTCGCCGCGGCGGAGCCCGTCCCGGCCGCCGTCGCCGCGGCGCCCACGAGCGCGACCCCGACCCCCGCCGAGCCCGAGGCCGTACCCGCTTCCACCGCCGCCGCCCCGGCCGAGCCGGAGTCCCGCACCGCCGCCCCGGCCGGGTCCGACACCGCACCCGCCCGCACCGCCGTCACGCCGAGCGAGCCGGAGGTCGCGCCCGTTCCCGTCGCCGCCGCACCCGTCGAGCCCGAGCCGGTCGACGCGCCGGCCGAGCAGGAGGTGACGCCCGTTCCCGTCGCCGCCGCACCCGTCGAGCCCGAGCCGGCCGAGCCGGAGCCGGCCCGTCCCACCCCGGCCGAGCCGGTCGCGGCCGCCGACGCACCCGTCGAGCCGGTCGCGGCCGCCGACGCACCCGTCGAGCCGGAGTCGACGCCGGACGTGCCGGCCGCGCCGGTGGCCGTGCCGGCGCCGCGCGGCGAGGTGGCCACCCCGGCCGCGACCGACTCCGACGCCGCCGACGACTTCCGCCGGATCCAGGGCGTGGGTCCGAAGATGGCCGCGGCGTTGCAGGCGGCCGGCATCCGGACGTACCGGCAGCTGGCGGAGCTGGACGAGGCCGCCCTGCGGGAGACGATCCGGGCGGCCGGGCTGCGGGCCGCGCCGAGCCTGGCGACCTGGCCGCAGCAGGCGAAGGTGCTCGCCGGCGCTCCGCTGGAGGCGGCCGCCGCCCTGCCGACCCCGGTGGGCGGCAGGGACGCCTGACCGGCGTCGCCCCCGGCCGCCGTGTTCCCTGTCGGCGCCGGACGGCGGGTCGATTCGGTGGGGTACCGGGTGCCGCCGTCAC
>NZ_JBPQTK010000087.1:0-26544 GCF_051386315.1 Micromonospora sp. URMC 107 | reverse complement strand
CGTCGCGGCGGCCGGCCACGACCAGCCAAACCCGTTCGGCGCCGCCCAGGCACTCGGCAGGGTGGGCGCACTCGGCGCCCCCAGACCGGTTTTCCAGCAACTGATCATGGCGCCCGACGACGGCGACGGCAGCGGCGGCAGCGGCAGCAGCGGCAGCGGCGGCAGCGGCAGCAGCGGCAGCGGCAGCAGCGGCAGCGGCAGCAGCGGCAGCGGCAGCAGCGGCAGCAGCGGCAGCGGCAGCAGCGGCAGCGGCGGCAGCGGCGGCAGCGGCAGCGGCGGCAGCGGCGGCAGCGGCGGCAGCGGCGCCGGTGCACCCGGGTCAGCCGGCGGAGCGGCCCTCCGGGGCGTTGCGCACCAGCGGAACGACGAGCGTCGCCTCGGTGCCGCCCTTCGCGCCGTCGCGCAGCTCGATGGTGCCGCGCAGCTCGCCGGTGACCAGCGCCCGGACGATCTGCAACCCGAGATTGCCGCCCCGCTCGGCGTCGAAGCCGGGCGGCAGCCCGCGCCCGTTGTCGGTGACCGAGACGTGCAGCATCTTGCGGAACCGGTGCGCCGACACCACCACCTCCGGCGCGACCGGACCAGCCGCCTCCACCACGGCCGCAAGGGGCGCTCCCAGAGAATGCTGCTCAGCCGAGACGGGCGCTACCGAAACGGGCGCTCCCGGGACGGGCGGCTCAGCCGCGACCTCGGCGGGCGTCGCCGCGGCAGACGTGACCGAGACAGACCTCGCCGCGGCAGGCGTGGCCGAGGCAGACGTCGCCCCGGCAGGTGTCGCCGCAGCAGGGGTGCCGGGGCCGGCCGGCTCGGCGGGTGTCTCGGCGTCCGGCGGGAAGCCGTGCTCGACGGCGTTGAGCAGCAACTCGTTCAGCACCATCACCAGCGACGTGGCGACCTCGGCGGGAAGCACGCCGAAGCTGCCCTCGCGGCGCATGCCGACCGTGGCCTCGGTCGCCGCCACCTCCGTCGCGGCGCTGGCCACCCGGTCGACGATGCCGTCGAACTCGACCGCCTCGTCGCTGGACATGGAGAGGGTCTCGTGCACCAGCGCGATGGAGGCGACCCGGCGTACCGACTCCTCCAGGGCGACCCGGGCCTCCGGCATGGACACCCGGCGGGCCTGGAGCCGGAGCAGGGCGGCGACGGTCTGGAGGTTGTTCTTCACCCGGTGGTGGATCTCCCGGATGGTGGCGTCCTTGGTGATCAGGGCGCGGTCGCGGCGGCGTACCTCCGTGATGTCGCGGACCAGCACCAGCGCGCCGATCGGCACCCCGGCGGGCATCAGCGGCAGCGCCCGGGTGAGCATCGTCGCGCCGCGCGCGTCGATCTCCCGGCGGGGCGGCGCCTCGCCGCGCAGCGCGGCGAGGATGCCGTTCGCCGCGTCCGTGCCCTCCAACGGGTCGCTCGCCAGCCGGCGGTGCAGCGCCGCCAGGTCCTCGCCCACCAGGTGGGAGGCGTAGCCCAGCCGCCGGTACGCCGACTGCGCGTTCGGGCTGGCGTAGGTGACCTTGCCGCCGGCGTCGAGCCGGACCAGCCCGTCGCCGACGCGCGGGGCCGACGTGGTCTCCCCGGGATGGCGCGGCGGCGGGAAGGTCCCGTCGGCGATCATCTGGGCCAGGTCGTCGGCGGTGGTGAGGTAGTTCAGCTCCAGCTGGCTCGGGGTGCGCGCGGTGGAGAGGTTGGTGTCCCGCCCCACCACGGCGATCACCTCGCCGGCCTCGCCGTCGGTGGTGCGCAGCCGGACCGGGATCGCCTCGTGCCGGGCCGGCACGTCGCCGTACCAGACCGGGTCGCCCTCCCGCCAGATCCGGCCCTGCCGGTGGGCCACCTCCAGGTGGGCCACCTCGGGCCCGCCGACGATCCGCCCCACCTGGTCGTCCAGGTAGGCGGTGGGTGCGGTCGTCGGCCGGACCTGGGCGACGCAGAGGAACGCTCCGTCACCGTCCACGGGCACCCAGAGCAGCAGGTCGGCGAAGGACAGATCGGACAGCAACTGCCAGTCGCCGGCGATCCGGTGCAGGTGGTCGATGTCGGCCGGACGGAGGCGGGTGTGCTCCTCGGCGAGGTCGCGCAGCGTGGACACGCTGACCAGCGTGCCACGACGGGCGTCACATCGTCGCGGTGACCTTCTTCAGCCCGCGCGGTGCGTCCGGGTCCTCGCCCCGGGCGAGCGCCAGCGCCAGCGCCAGGCGCTGCAACGGCAGGATGTCCAGCAGCGGCGCGTACCGCTCGTCGACCTCGGGGACGGCCATCCGGGTGGCGCCCTCGACGTCGGCGGAGCCGACCACCACCACGTCGGCGCGGCGCTCGCCGAGCCGGGGCAGCACCTCGCCCATCGACCGGCCACCCGGCCCGGAGCCGACCACCGCGAGCACCGGCACGTCCGGGTCGGTCATGGCGAGGGGGCCGTGCAGCAGGTCGGCGCCGGAGAACGCGAGCGCCGGCAGGTAGGAGGTCTCCATCAGCTTCAGCGCGGCCTCGCGGGCGGTCGGGTACGCGTACCCGCGACCGGTCGTGACGAGCTGCCCGGCGAACCGGTAGCGGGGCGCGAGCTGGCCCGGGGTGGGGTCTTCCAGGGTGCGGGCGGCCAGCTCGGGCAGGGCGGCGAGTGCCTCGCGCTCGTCGGCCGGCAGCGCGCCGTCGCCGGCCCGGATGCCCTCGACGAGCATCAGCAGGGCGAGCAGCTCGGCGGTGTAGGTCTTGGTGGCGGCCACCGCGCGCTCGTGCCCGGCGGCGATGTCGACGCTGAGTTCGGCGACGCCGGTCAGCCGGGAGTCGGGCGCGTTCGTGACGGCGAGCGTCAACGCGCCGGAGGCGCGGGCGGTCCGCAGCACCTCGGCGAGGTCGGGCGAGCCGCCGCTCTGGCTGACGCCGACGACCAGCGCGTCGGAGAGGTCCGGCCGGGCGCCGTAGAGGGTGACGACGCTGGGCGAGGCGAGGCCGGCGGGCAGGCCGAGCCGGATCTCGGTCAGGTACGCCCCGTAGAGGGCCGCGTGGTCGGAGGTGCCCCGGGCGGTGAAGACCACGTGCCGGGGGCGGCGCTCCGCGATGACCGCCGCGACCCGGGCGATCGCCCCGGCGTGCTCGGCGGAGAGCAGCCGCTCGTAGCCCGCCGGCTGCTCGTCGATGTCGGCGGCCATGCCAGCCCCTGCACGCGTCACGGAAACTCCTCCCACTGCGCGATTGCCGCGCGTTTCCTGCTCAGTCTTGCACGTTTGATCTGGCCCGAGCAATCGAACGAGCAGTAGTGCGCAGATGATCACCATCTCGACGCAACATCACCTAGGCTTGCCCGGCCCCACCGGAGCCCCGACGAGCGAGAGGACCCCGTGCCCGAGGACGACCGGCCGCTGCCCGCGGCCGAGGAACTTGCCCTGGCCCGCCTCGCCCTGGACGACGGCGACCTGGCACACGCGGCGGGTCACGTCGCCGCGGCGCTGGCCCAGGCCCCGACCCTGCCCGAGGTGCACGAGACCCTCGCCCGGCTCGCCGCCGCCGACGGCGCGGGCGGCGTCGAACTCTTCCCGCTCCAGGGCCACGCCTTCGTCGGCACCGTGGTGGCCCGCGCCCACCTGCTCGCCGCCGCCGGCCGGCCGGCGGAAGGGCTGGACCTGCTGGTCGCGGCGACCGGCCACGCGCCGGGGACGGACTGGGCCGGGGTGCCGTGGGTGACCACCCCGGAACTCGCCGAGCGCCTCGACCCGGACCGGACCGCCCGGATCCTGATGCAGGTCTGCGCCGCCGTGGCCGATCCGGTGCCCCGGGCCGACCGGGCCGCCCTGGCCTCCTACCTGGCGCTGGCCCGCAACGCGGTCACCGTCCATCCCGAGCACGGCCTGCTGCTCGGCGCGGCGTCCGCGCTGGCCAGGCGGGTCGGCGAGATCGACCTGGCGATCCGCTGGGCGGCCCGGGGCGTACGCGCGAAGCCGTCGAAGATCGGCGAGGTGTGGCTCGGGTACGCGTACCGCAGCGCCGGCCGGACCCGCGAGGCGCTGGCGGCACTCGGTCGCGCCGTCGCGCACGACCCCGACGACCTCACCGTCTACGCCGACATCGCCGGGACCCTCGCCGACAACGGGCGGCTCGACGAGGCGCTCAACTGGATAGACCGGGCGCTGGCCCGGGACCCCTCCTTCGAGTGCGCCGTGCACACCGCGCACCGGCTGCGACACCAGCGCGACGGCGACGTGGCGCACCTGGTCGCGCTCGCCGACTTCGTCCGGGACCACCCCGACGACACGCACGAGCACGGCGACCTGGCCGAGAGCTGCCGGGGCCGGCCCTGGCTCGGGCAGGTCACCCCGGCGACCGGGGCGCTGGTGGACGCGCTGCGTCAGGCCGTCACCGACGAGCACGTCGGCCTCGGCGCCGTACGGCTGGACTCGCCCGCGCCGCCCAGCGCGATGCGTACCGCCGCGAAGGCCGCGCCCGGGCTGCGGATCGAGGTGGCCGGCGTGCCCGATCCGGACCCGCGCGAGCCCCGGCGGGCGACCGCCCGGCAGCTCTGGCGCCACGACGGGACGACCGTCGTGCCCGCCGTGCCGGCGCCCTCGCCGGAGGCGGCGGCGCGGCTGCGGCAGCTCGCCCACCCGGCGTGGCCGCACCCGCCGGCGGCGTACGACGCGGCGGTGGGCCTGGCCACCCTGGAACTGGCCGACCTGCTCGGCCTGCTGGCGCACCCCCCGGAGGCGCCGCCCACCGCGCTGGGCCGGGTACTCGGGCAGGACCCCTCGCTCTGGGTGCGCTGCGTCCAGGTGTGGGCGTGCCTCGGCCTGTTGCACCACCGCACCGACGAGCCGTGGGCGGAGTCGACCCGGCGCACGGTGCTGCTGGACCTGGTCTGGGGGGTCGAGGACTGGGTCGCCGAGGCGGCCCTGTTCGCCCTGGTCACCGCCGCCTGGGTCGACCCGGAGGTACGCCCCGACGTGGCCCGGGTGGTGACCGAGCGGTTGACCGACGTGGCGACGGTCGCCCGGACGCGTCCGGTGCCGATCGCGCCGTCCCTGGCGCACCTGGCCCTGGCGAGCCCGGCCCTGACCCCGGAGACGGCGGCCCTGGCCGCCGCGCTGACGGCCACCAACCCGGTTCCCCGGCCGCGCTCCCGCCTGCGCCGTCTCTGGCGACGCCTCAGGCGGCGCTGAGCTCCAGTCGGAGGCCGAGCAGCTCCACGCCGTCCACGGGCGACCAGTCCCGCTCGGGCGTCCGCACGAAGCCGCGCCGCCGGTAGAGCCGCTGGGCGGAGGCGGCGAAGCCGCTGCGGACGCAGATGACCACGGCGGAGCAGCCCAGCCCGGCCGCCCGCGACACGCAGGCCTCGACCAGCGCCGTGCCGACGCCCCGCCCCTGCGCGGCCGGGTCCACCGCCAGCATCCGGAACTCCGCCTCGCCCGCCCGGGACAGCTCGGCGTAGCGGGTGCCGGGCAGGACGAAGGTCACCGAGCCGAGCAGCGCGCCGGTGGCGTCGGCGGCGGCGACGAACACCTCGCCGTCCTGAGCCCGGGACGCCACGTCGGCGAGCACGGCGGCGTAGCCGTGCTCGTTCTTCAGCTGGCCGTCCGCCTCGTACGCGGCGACCGTCAGCCGGGCCACCGCCGCGAAGTCGTCCGGCCCGGCGAGGCGGACCGAGAGGCCGGTCAATCGATCACCGCGATCAGGTCACCGTCCTGCACGACGTCGCCCTCGTTGACCGCGAGCTGCTTGACGACACCGTCGGACTCGGCGACGACCGGGATCTCCATCTTCATCGACTCCAGGATCACCAGCGTGTCCCCCTCGGACACGGTGTCCCCGGCCGACGCGACGACCTTCCAGACGTTCGCCACCATCTCAGCGCGGATCTCCTCGGCCATGTCCAGGGCCCTCCCTCTCGCGGTTGCCTGCCGACGTATCCAATCATGCGGGCGACCTCCGGCGGGCGTGGAGCGGCCCGGGCGGGGTGGATGATCGACTCCTGGGCGGCCGGCCCCGGGTGCCCCGGCCGCGGACGGCCCGGCGGGGCGGGCGGCGGCCTCCGGCGTGTCGGGCGGCGCGGCGTACGACCGGCGGCCCCGGCGGACGACGGCGGGTGCCGGCCGCACTAGCATCAGCGGGTCGGACCCCGGCGCCGGGAGGACCGGTGCGTGCACCGGCGCCGAGCTCGTGCGCAGGCGGATCCGACCATCACGAGGAGGTCACCATGGCGAAGAAGGCCCGTAAGAAGAAGGCCCGTAAGAAGAGCGGCGCGAACCACGGCAAGCGCCCCAACTCCTGACCGGCGGCCGGGCCCCGCGGCCCGGCGTCGACCAGTCGGCGGAAAGCCGGTGGCCCGGGTCGGACGACCCGGGCCACCGGCTTCTCCTGTCTAGCGGGCACCGACCGAGGTCGGCTGCCGTCGCCGGCCCGACCTCAGTCGGCCAGCTCCTTCGACTCGGTGCTCTCGAAGACGACCAGCTCGGTGAGGCGCAGCCGCAGCCGCTCCCGCAACTGGTCGGGCGCGGTCTCGTTGCCGCAGCAGCGGGCGACCAGCGCCTTCACCTCCTGCTCGATGCCGTACTCGCGCAGGCACGGCCCGCACTCGTCGAGGTGGTGCCGGATCAGCGTGCGCCGCTCCTCGCCGCACTCCAGATCCAGGTAGAGGTAGACCTCCGCGATGACCTCTCGGCAGTCCGTCTCGTGCGGATCTCCACAGCTCATGGTCAGACCTCCCGGCCGGCGGAAGCGGTCGAGCCCTTCTTCGACGCCGCGGCGCTGAAGCCCCGCTCGGCGGCGTACTGCTCGAGCAGCTTGCGCAGATTACGTCGGCCCCGGTGCAGACGCGACATGACCGTGCCGATGGGCGTGCCCATGATGTCGGCGACCTCCTTGTAGGAGAAGCCCTCGACGTCGGTGAGGTAGACGGCCAACCGGAACTCCTCCGGCAACTGCTGGAGGGCCTCCTTGACGTCGCTGTCCGGCAGCCGGTCCAGCGCCTCGGTCTCGGCCGAGCGCAGCCCGCTGGAGGTGTGCGACTCGGCCTCGGCGAGCTGCCAGTCGGTGATCTCGTCGGTCGGCGCCTGGATGGGCTGGCGCTGCCGCTTGCGGTAGGAGTTGATGTAGGTGTTGGTCAGGATCCGGTAGAGCCAGGCCTTCAGGTTCGTGCCCTGCTCGAACTGGTGGAAGGCGGCGTACGCCTTCAGGTAGGTCTCCTGGACCAGGTCCTCGGCATCCGCCGGGTTGCGGGTCATCCGCAGCCCGGCAGCGTAGAGCTGATCGACGAAGGGCATCGCGTCCCGCTCGAAGCGGGCCCTGCGCTCGTCCGTCTTTTCGGTGGTCAACCGCACATCCCCTCGCGTCGGATGCTGTCCCGCCGAGGATACGCGTACGAACGTGCCCGCAGATTCACTTCCGGCGGGTGTGCTCGTACTCACCGCGGCAGGGCCGACCGGCGGCACCACCGCGGGCCAGTCCGGGCCATCCAGCAGCCGTCGCAGCTGCCGCGCTCCCCGCTCGTCCCGTTCCCGGGCCCGCGTCTCGGTCGGCACCGGTCTCCCCCCTCGCCAGAAATGTCGTCCCGGGGGGTGCAACGCCCCCGACGGGCCGAAGCATTCCGCTGGCCTCCCCGTTCCCGGTCCCGGCGCCGACGGAGGCGGGCGCTGGGACCAGGAAGGGCCTGGGAGGACCGGCGCCGCCCGCCCGAACCGGGCGTCCGGCGCCATCCGATGCAACGACGCGCCGCGGCCACCGGACACGGCCCGCCGGCGCTCCCGCCGCCGTCCGCCGGGCGGCGCCCTACACCCGCGCCGATCCGGGCCAGGCACCGATCCGGGGCGTGGGGACGAGGGCGGTGCGGGTGAGACGGGGCGGCGCTCAGCCGCGCGCCCAGCCCTGCCCGCGCAGCCAGTCGCGCACCACCGCAGCCGTGCCGGGCGGGTCCCCCCGCAGGTCGTGCCGCTCCCCCGGGCGGGTCACCACGTGCACCCCCGGCCCCGGCTCCGGCACCCCGAACGGGTCACGGTCGCCGTTGACCACGAGGGTCGGCAGGCCGGTCGCCAACTCCGCCGCCCGCGACCGCTCCGGGCGGCCCGGCGGATGCAGCGGGAACGCGAGCGCGACGACCCCGGCGGCGCCCACCGCCGACGCGGTGCGGCACGCCACCCGCGCGCCGCTGGACCGCCCGCCCACCAGCAGGGGTACGCCGGGATGCCGCTCCCGCAGCACGGCGAGCACGGCGGTCCACGCCTCGTCGAGGTGCCCCGCCGGAGCCGGCGCGCGCCGGCCGGCGACGCGGTACGGCTGGGTCACCCGGGCCACCACCAGCCCGGCGCCGACCGCCGCGTCCCGCAGCGCGCACAGGTCTGGGGCGTCGACGTCACCCCCCGCCCCGTGGCCGAGCACCAACAGTGCGCTCGGCGCCCCCGCCGGCAGGTCGGTGTCGACCCGGGCGGGCCCGCGCGCGGTGGGAAGGTCGTCGTCCTGCGGCATCGGCCCATTCTGCGGCCTGCGAGGGCCTCGGCGACCTCGACCTGACCGAGAAGGGCACGACGGGCAGCCGGCCCGCCGACGCGGCGGGCCGGCTGCGACCCGTTCTCAGTCGACGGTCAGCTCAGCGGCACCAGGGTGAGCAGCCGGTCGCGGACCGGCGGACCCGCCTCGCCGGCGGCCTCCGGATCCGGTTGCACCTCGTCGCGCCAGGCGACCAGCATCGCCCGCCGTTCGCGCGGCGTGGTGCCGCCCCAGACGCCGTGGCAGTCACCCACGTCCAGCGCCCAGGCCAGACAGGATCCCTGCACGTCACAGCTCCGGCAGAGCGCGACGGCCGCGTCGGCCGGTTCGTTCGGCGCCGGAAAGAACGTTTCCGGGTCGACGTTCTGGCAGGTTCCTCTGGTTCGCCACGCCTCGTCCTGTCGCCGCTCCCGCAACGCCCGCAACAGCCGCGGATCTCGTCGTGCGGCGGCCACCTCGTGCGGGCGGGGCATACGTGCCCGTGTCATCCACCCACCTCCCCCGTGGGACCGGCAAGATCGGTGCGCGTCGTTCGCCCCGTGCGAATCGACACCCACCACCGGCGCTGTGTTGTATCGCACTTCCGGACACCGGGACAAGACTTCACGGCGAATATGGGTGAACAACGGTGCGACGTTTCGCCCGCAACTCTGGCAAATCACACCCGACAATGTGTCGGACTGTCAGAAAAGCGTCATCTCCTCCGACGCGGCGGCCCCGGCGATTGGCACCCGCTCGGTCAACCGCGGCCCGTCGTTGCGCACGTCCCCCACCGCCCTCCCCACCGGGCGGATCTCCAGCGTCGCGAGCCAGTCGGGCGGGGGTGGCGCGAGCAGGCCCTCCGGCTCGTCGGTAGGCGCCAGCCACGCACCCCAGCGCTCGCGGGGCAGCAGCAGCGGCATCCGGTCGTGCACCTCGGCCAGCTCGCCCAGCGCGGCGGTGGTGAGCACGCTGAAGGTCAGCAGCGGACCGCCGGAGCCGTCCCAGACCGACCAGATGCCGGCGAAGGCGAGCACCGAGCCGTCCAGCGGGGTCATGTAGTAGGGCTGCTTGCGCCCGTCCGCCCCGCGGACCCACTCGTACCAGCCGTCGGCGGGCACGAGGCAGCGGCGGCGGGCGAAGGCCCCGGCGTACGCCCGGCTGGTGGCGACCGTCTCGGCGCGGGCGTTGATCATGCGGGCGGCCGCCGCGGGCGACCGGGACCAGGAGGGGACGAGCCCCCAGCGGCCGACCGACAGGGCGCGGTGGCCCTCCGGGCTGACCCGCACCAGCGGCACGGGATCGGTCGGCGCGACGTTGTGGTCGGGACCGACCCCGCCGCCGGTCTCGTCCTGGGACTCGAACAGCGCGCTCAGGTCGCCCGCGCTCCGGGTCGTCGCGTACCTCCCGCACATGCCGCACACGCTAACCCGCCGCGCGCCGCCCGGCTGTCCCGCTGACCGGGAGGACGCGTGCCGGCCGGCGTCACCGGCCGCCGGACGCGGCAGAATGTAGGGCGTGGGGAACCTGATCGCGACCCGGCCGCCGCAGCCGTGGACCGCTCCGACCGCCTCCGATCCGGTCGCGGCGACGCTGCGCCTGCCCGGGTCCAAGTCGATGACCGCGCGCGCCCTGGTGCTGAGCGCGCTGGCCGGCGGCCCCTCGACACTGGCCGGGCCGCTGCGCGCGCGGGACACCGAGCTGATGGCCGCCGGGCTGCGCGCGATGGGCGCGCACATGTCGATCAGCGACGACGAGCGCTGGCTGGTCCGCCCCCACCCGCTGGTCGGCCCCGCGCACGTCGACGTGGGCCTGGCCGGCACCGTGATGCGCTTCGTCCCGCCGGTGGCCGGCCTGGCCGACGGGCGGATCACCTTCGACGGCGACCCGCAGGCGCGCACCCGGCCCCTCGGCCCGCTGATCGGGGCGCTGCGCTCCCTCGGCGCCCGCGTGGACGCCCCCGCCACCGGCAGCCTGCCGCTCACCGTGCTCGGCGCCGGGCGGGTGGCCGGCGGGGAGGTGGTGATCGACGCGTCCGCGTCCAGCCAGCTGGTCTCCGGGCTGCTGCTGGCCGCGCCGCGCTTCGACCGGGGCGTGGTGGTCCGGCACGTGGGCCCGCCGGTGCCCTCCGCGCCGCACCTGCGGATGACGGTGCAGATGCTCCGGGCCGCCGGCGCGGCGGTCGACGACGGCACCCCCGACGTGTGGGTGGTCGAGCCGGGCCCGCTGACGGGGCGGGGCTGGGAGATCGAGCCCGACCTGTCGGGCGCCGTGCCGTTCTTCGCCGCCGCCCTGGTCACCGGCGGGGAGGTGACCCTCCAGGGCTGGCCGCGCAGCAGCGCCCAGCCCGTCGAGCAGCTCCGCTCGCTGCTGCAACGGATGGGCGGCGAGGTGACCCTCTCCACCACCGGGCTGACGGTCCGCGGCACCGGCGTGGTGCACGGCCTGACCGCCGACCTCTCCGACGTCAGCGAGCTGACCCCGGCGCTCACCGCGCTGGCCATGCTCGCCGACTCGCCGTCGGTGTTCACCGGCGTCGGCCACATCCGGGGCCACGAGACCGACCGGCTGACCGCGCTGGCGCGGGAGTTCGCCGCGCTCGGCGCCGACATCACCGAGTCCCCCGACGGGCTGGAGATCCGGCCCCGGCCGCTGCACGGCGGGGTGTTCGAGACCTACCACGACCACCGGATGGCGCACGCCGCCGCGGTGGCCGGGCTGGCCGTTCCCGGCATCGAGTTGAGCGACGTGGCGTGCACCTCGAAGACCATGCCCGAGTTTCCGGCACTATGGTCGGCGATGGTGACCGGCAAGAGCTGACACGACGGGGGGCGGGTCCTGACGACCAGACGGCGGGAGTACGACGAGGACGACGTCCGGGTCCGTCCCGGCAGGTCGTCGCGCCCGCGTACCCGCACCCGACCCCGACACTCCGACGCGGTGGACGGCTTCGTGATCGCCGTCGACCGGGGCCGCTACACCTGCGTGCCGCCCGACGCCGGGCCGGACACGCCCCTGGTCACCGCGATGCGGGCCAGGGAGCTGGGGCGCAAGTCGGTGGTGGTCGGCGACCGCGTCGGCCTGGTCGGGGACACCTCCGGCGCGGCCGGGGCGCTGGCCCGGATCGTCCGGATCGCCGAGCGCACGTCGGTGCTGCGGCGCACCGCCGACGACGACGAGACGACCGCCGAGGGGCGGCTGGAGCGGGTGGTCGTCGCCAACGCCGACCAGCTGGTCATCGTCAGCGCGCTGGCCGACCCGCCACCGCGCACCGGCTTCATCGACCGGTGCCTGGTGGCCGCGTACGACGCCGGCATCGAGCCGCTGCTCTGCCTCACCAAGGCCGACCTGGCCGGCCCCGAGGCGGTGCTCGGCTACTACGCCGAGCTGGAGCTGCCGTACGTGCTGATCCGCCCGGATTCCGACCTCGACGCCCTGCGCAGCCTGCTCGCCGGGCGGATCTCGGTCATGGTGGGGCACTCCGGGGTGGGCAAGTCGACGCTGGTCAACCGCCTCGTGCCGGACGCCGCCCGGGCGGTCGGCACGGTCAGCGCGATCGGCCGGGGCCGGCACACCTCCACGAGCGCGGTCGCGCTGCGCCTGCCCCGGCTGCCCGGCGACCCGCGGCACGGCGGGGACGCCGCCGGCTGGATCGTCGACACCCCCGGGGTGCGCAGCTTCGGGCTGGCGCACGTCTCCGCCGACAGCCTGCTGCACGGCTTCCCCGACCTGGTCGAGGGGACTGTCGACTGCCCCGCCAACTGCCCGCACACGCCCGACGAGACCGCCTGCGGGCTGGACGCCTGGGTCGCCGCCGGCAAGGCCGACGCGCGCCGGCTGGCCTCGTACCGCCGGCTGCTGGCCTCGCGGTCGGGTGAGGGCGACGCGCGGGAGCCCGACCAGCGGAATCCCGGCGACCCGCTCGCGGGGTCCTGAACCGGCCGCCGCTACCGTTTGGGCATGCCCGGTTACGCCGACGACATCGCCCTCGCCCACCTGCTCGCCGACGCCGCCGACGCCGTCTCCACGGCCCGGTTCCGCGCGCTCGACCTGCGGGTCGAGGCGAAACCCGACCTGACCCCGGTCTCCGACGCGGACACCGCGGTGGAGCGGGAGATCCGGGCGCTGCTGGCCGCCCACCGGCCGGCCGACGGCCTGCTCGGCGAGGAGTACGGCGAGGAGCCCGCCAGCGGCCCGGACGGCCGGCGCTGGGTGATCGACCCGATCGACGGCACGAAGAACTTCATCCGTGGCGTGCCGGTGTGGGCCACCCTGATCGCGCTGCTGGAGTCCGACCGGCCGGTCGCCGGGCTGGTCTCCGCTCCGGCGCTCGGCCGCCGCTGGTGGGGCGCGCTCGGCGAGGGCGCGTACGCGGGGCCCGACGCCGCCGGCGGCGCGCCGATCCGGGTCTCCGCGGTCCGGGACCTCGCGGACGCGAGCTTCTGCTACTCGTCGCTGACCGGGTGGGAGTCCACCGGCCGGCTGGACGCGATGCTCCAGCTCATGCGGGACACCTGGCGCAGCCGGGCGTACGGCGACTTCTACGGCTACATGCTGCTGGCCGAGGGCGCGCTGGACGTGATGGTGGAGCCGGAGCTGTCGCTGTGGGACGTCGCCGCGCTGGTGCCGATCGTCACCGAGGCGGGCGGGACGTTCACCGACCTGACCGGCCGGCCCGCCCCCTCCGGCGACGTCGGCACCGGGAGCAGCGCCGTGGCCAGCAACGGCGCGCTGCACGCCGACATCCTCGCCCGGCTGGGTCGGCCAACCGAGCACTGACCTCCGGCAGCCACTATCCTCGCCAGGTGGTCTCCTCCGGTTGGTGCTTCCTCGCGGCCATGATCGTCGCGTACGGCGTCGCCAACCTGCTCCAGTCGGTGGCCGCCGCCCGCACCACCGTGCACCACACCTTCGACCCGGGCCTGCTGCTGCGGCTGGCGGGCCACCGCACCTACCTGGTCGGGCTCGGCTGCCAGGTGGCCGGTTTCGTGCTGGCCCTGCTCGCCCGCCGGGACCTGCCGCTCTTCCTGGTCCAGTCCAGCGTCGCCGCCGGGCTGGGGGTCACCGCCCTGCTCGGCGTCCTGGTGCTGAAGTGGCGGTTGCCGGCCGCCGAGGTGGCCCTGCTGGTGCTGCTGTTCGCCGGGATCACCGCGCTGGTGCTCTCCGCCGAGCCCGCGCCGGCCAAGCCGCTCGGCACCGCCGGCCTGATCGCCCTGGCGGTGGCACTCGGCGTGATCGCCGTGATCGGCTTCTTCGCGGTACGCCTGCACGGGGCGCCCGGCTCGGTGGCGCTCGGCGCGCTGGCCGGGCTGGCGTTCTCCGCCGCCGCGGTGGCCGCCCGGCCCCTCGCCTCCGCCCCGACGCCGGAGGCGTTCGTCCAGGACCCGCTGCTCTACCTGCTGATCGTCCACTCGCTCGTCGGCCAGCTGCTGCTCGGCCTGGCCATGCAGCGCGGCTCGACCACGGCCGCCGTGGCGGCGATGGACGCCGCCGGGGCGGTGCCCGCCGCGATCGTCGGCCTGCTGCTGCTCAACGACAAGATCTGGCCCGGGCGGGAGTGGCTCGCCGCGGTCGGGTTCCTGGTCACCCTCGCGGCGGTCATCGGTCTCACCCGGTACGCCGAGCCCCAGCACCACCACGCCGTCGTGGGGGAACGGGACCGGGGCATGGTCGGCGCGGGAGCGCCCGGCCGCCCGCTCTGAGGACGGCGGGGGCTCAGGCCGCCTGGTCCGATCGTCAGGCCGCCTGGTCTGATCGTCAGGCCGCCTGGTCCGATCGCCCGTCAGGCCGCCTCGACCGGCTTGCGGCGGCTGACCACGCGCTCGTAGAGGCGCTCCAGCGCGCCCGCCGTCCGCTCCCAGGTGTAGCTGCACCGCACCCGGTCCACCGCGGCGTGCCCGTACGCGAACCGCCCGGCGTTGTCGGCGAGCAGCCGGCGCAGCGTCACGCCCAGCGCGCGGACGTCGCCCGGCGGCACCAAGCGGCCGGTGACCTCGTCGACCACCGCGTCGGCGATCCCGCCCATGGAGTAGCCGACCACCGGCACCCCGCAGGCCATCGCCTCCAGCGACACCCGGCCGGCGGAGGAGTAGTGCGGGGTGCAGGCGACCACGTCCGCCGAGCGGTACCAGGTGGCCATCTGGTCGTGCGGCACCGCGCCCACCAGCTTCACCTGCTCGGCCACCCCGCTCCGCTCGGCCAGCTCGCGCAGCCGCCGGGCCTCGGCGTGGTTGGCGAGCTGCCCGGCCGGCGGGCCCCCGGCGATCACCAGCTCGGCGTCGCCGACCAGCCGCATGGCCCGGATCAGGTCCTCCTGGCCGTGCCCGGCCGACAGCCCGCCGACGGAGAGGATCCGGGCCCGCCGGTCGCGGGGGGCGGCCTCGCCCTCGGGATGGAACTGCGCGGTGTCGACGCCGGCCGGCACCATCGCGACCGAGGCGCGTTGCAGCCCCATCCGGGTCAGCTCGTCGACCTCGTCGTTGCACTGGGCCACCGCGATGTCCACCGCCCGGGTCAGCGCCCGCTCCAGCGGGATCCGCTCCCCCGGCCCGTCGTACTGCCGGCCGAGGTGGCGCAGCTGCTCGACGCCGAGGGAGTGGAACGTCTGCACCACCGGGACGTCCGTCTCGCGGACCGCGTGCGCGGCGGCCAGCCCGCCGACCCAGTAGTGCCCGTGCACCACCTCGGGACGCCACTCGCCCGCCCACCGGTCGGCCAGCCAGGCGCCGAACGCGGACACGTGCGGGACCAGGTCGGCGGTCGGCAGCGGGGCGGCCGGGCCGATCGGCGCCCGCTCCACCCGGTAGCCGTCGACCGTCGCCGTCTCCGGCAGGCCCGGGTCGTCGCGGCGTTCGTACACCCGCACGTCGTGGCCCCGCGCGGCGAGTTCGGCGGCGACCCGGGCGACGTGCTGGTGGGTGCCGACGGTCAGGCCGGCGGCGCCCCTGGGCGGGCCGGCGTGCGCGCAGACGAGGCCGACGCGCATGGGTCACCTCCATGCGATCTTCTCAAGCGGTGGTCCTCGGTCAGAGGGTCCCATTAACCGAACCCCCGGGAGCCGAAACCTGGCAGATCGGGAAGAGCCCGGCGGGTGCTTGCGCGACGGCAACTGTCGCGGGACGCCGACACCCCGTGCCCGGGCCACGACTATCCGACCGGCGCCGGCCGCATGACCCCTGCTGACGGGGGTACGGGCGAAGAATGCCACTCACCCGCAGCCTCGCCGACGCCTCCGTCGTGCTCACCGGTGCCTCCAGCGGCATCGGTACGGCCACCGCCTACGCCCTCGCCCGGCGCGGCACCGCCGTCGTGCTGGCCGCCCGGAGCGAGGCGGCCCTGGAGGAGGTCGCCGTGCGCTGCCGTGAGCTGGGCGGGCGGGCGCTGGTGGTGCCGACCGACGTGACCGACCCGGCGGCCGTCGAGCGGCTCGCCGCCCGCGCGGTCGCCGAGTTCGGCCGGATCGACGGCTGGGTCAACAACGCCGCGGTCGGCGCGGTCGGGCTCTTCGACGAGATCCCGGTGGAGGAGTTCCGGCGGGTGCTGGAGGTGAACCTGCTCGGCGCCGCGTACGGCACCCGGGCCGCCCTGCCCCATCTGAGCGCGGCGGGCGGCGGGGTGCTGGTCAACAACGCCTCGGTGCTGGCCGAGGTGGCGATGCCCTACCAGTCGGCGTACAACGCCGCGAAGCACGGCATCCGCGGCCTGGCCGACACGGTCCGTCAGGAGCTGCGGGTCACCGGGCGGGGCGACATCTCGATCTGCACGGTGCTGCCGGCCACCATCGACACCCCGTTCTTCCGGCACGCCGCCAACCACAGCGGCCGGGAACTGGTGCCGCCACCCCCGGTCTACCCGCCGGAGGTGGTGGCCGAGACGATCGTCCGGCTGCTGCGCCGTCCCCGCCGCGAGGCGTACGCCGGCGGGGCCGCCCGGCTGATCGGCCTCCAGTGGCGGCTCGCCCCGGCGCTCGCCGAGCGGGTCCTCGGCTGGTACGCGCACCGCACCCAGTTCGGGCCCGCCGCGCGGCCGGAGAGCACGGGCAACGTCTTCCAGGCCGACGCGGCCGCCCGACGCGAGGGCGGCTGGCACGGCCGGCGGCGGCACCTGGTCCGGATGACCGCCGCCTTCGGGCTGGCGGCGGCAGGGACCGCCGTCGGTACGGTGGCCGCGATGACCCGCCGGGCGCGGACGGACCGCTGATGCCGGGCGTCGAGCGGTCGGGTGCGCGGTCGGGGCAGGCGGTGCACAATGGGCCGATCATGGCGACCGACGTGCGCTGCCGGGTGGAGACGGACGAGGCCAGCGGGGTGGTCCGGGTGACCGGGGTGCTCGACCGCTGCGGCGTCGACGCCATACGCGACGGCCTGCTCGCCCGGCTCTGCGACCGGCCCGGCCCGGTGGTGGCCGACCTCACGGGCCTGCGGGTGGCCGACCCGGCGGCCGGGGACGTCTTCGCCGAGGTGCGCCGGGAGGTGCGCGACTGGCCCGCCGCCGACCTGCTGCTCTGCGATCCGACCGGCGTCGTCGCGGGGGTGCCGGCCTGGCCGACCCTGGACGGGGCGATGGCCGGGCTGGCCGCCGCGCCGCTGGCCGCGGTGGTCGAGGCCGACCTTCCCCCCGTCGTCGAGGCCGCCCGGCGGGCCCGGCACCTCGTGGCGGAGGGCTGCGGGCGCTGGGGCCTGCACGAGCTGGTCGAGCCGGCCTGCATCGCCGTCACCGAGATGGTGAACAACGTGGTTGCCCACGCGCGCACCGGGATGACGGTCCGCCTGGCGCCCCGGGACAGCACCCTGCACCTGGCGGTACGCGACCACTCGCCCCGGCAGCCGGCGTTCACCGGGCCGGCCCCGCTGGACACCGCGGGCGGACGCGGCCTGCTGCTGATCGACGCCGTCGCCGACAGCTGGGGCAGCAGTCCGGTGCCGGACGGCAAGGTCGTCTGGTGCGTGCTGGACGCCGAGGGCGCGGCCCGGCAGGGCTGACCGCCGCCCCGTTCCTGCCCCGACGTCCCCCGTGGTGCCCCTTCCGCCCGGATGGCCACGGGCGGCACCGGTTATGCCGGGAGGGCAGTGGGTAGTGATCTGCCATGCGCGACGACGAGTACCCGACCCCCGTGTCCGACCCCGAGGCGGAGGGCCTGCCCGACACCGCCGACGACGACTCGACCGCCAACGACGACGTCCTGACCGGGCGCGAGGCGGACGGCCCGGAGCCCGCGCAGTTGCCGGGCGACCGGACGCCGGTCGCGGTGGACCGGTACGGGACCACCGCCGAGGAGCAGCTCGACGGCGAGTCGCTGGACTACAAGCTCGACCGGGAGCAGCACGAACGCCCGGCCGACGACCCGCTCGCCGGCCCCGTCGACCCGGACATCGCCGCCGAGGCCGACAGCGAGGAGGCCGCGGCGCAGGCCCAGCTCGACGCGGACGTGATCGACCCCGGCCCCACCTCCGACCCGGACTCGCCGGTCTCCCTCTACGACCACGGCAAGCTCGGGAGCGTCGCCGACGGCCAGGTCGGCCGGCTCGTCGAGCCGGACGAGGGGGCGCACACCGACCAGGAGACCGACTCGGTGGCGTACGACGCCGGTTCGGCCGGCGGCGGCGCGAGCGCCGAGGAGCTGGCCATCCACGAGACGCGCCCGCCGCACTCGGTCTGAACCGGCCCGGGGCCGTCGGGGAACCCTTCGGGGGCGGTTCCCCGGCGGCCCCTCAGTCGTCCAGGCCCCGTTCGATCGCGTACCGGGTCAGCTCGACCCGGTTGTGCAACTGGAGCTTGCCCAGCGTGTTCTGCACGTGGTTCTGCACCGTGCGGTGGGCCAGGCCGAGCCGCTCGGCGATCTGCTTGTAGGACATCCCCTTGGCGACCAGGCGCAGCACCTCGGTCTCCCGGTCGGTGAGCCGGGGCGCCGGGCCCGTGCCCCGGGCGTCCCGGCCGCTGCCGGGGTCGGCGCCGTCCGGGTCGGCCGCGAGCCGGCGGTACTCGCCGAGGACCAGGCCCGCCAGGCCGGGCGTGAAGACCGGCTCCCCCGCCGCCGTGCGGCGCACCGCCTCCAGGAACTCCGCCGGGGCGGCCGACTTCACCAGGTAGCCGGTGGCACCCGCCTTCACCGCGTCCAGCACGCTCTGCTGCTCGCCGCTGGCCGAGAGCATCAGCACCCGCACCTCCGGCAGCACGGCGCGCAACCCGTGGATCACCTCCACCCCCGAGACGTCCGGCAGTTGCAGGTCGAGGATCACCACGTCCGGCCGGGCGGCGGCGGCGACCCGGACCGCCTGCCGCCCCTCCCCGCTGGCGGCGACGACGAGGTGACCGGCCTCGGTGAGGTCCCGGGCCACCCCCTCCCGCCACATCGGGTGGTCGTCCACCACCATCACCCGTACGCCTGTCACAGCCGTGCCTCCTTCGTTCGCGACTGCGGGGCTCGCAAACCCGGCTCACTCCTCGCGCTCACGGACCCTCCCGCGAAACGGTCAGTTCCAGCTCCGTGCCGGCGCCCGGCGCGGAGGTGATCCGCACCGTGCCGCCGAGGTCGGCGAGGCGGCCCCGGATCGACCGGGCGACGCCGAGCCGGCCCTCGGCGGCGGCCTGCTCCAGCCGGCCGTCCGGAAACCCCGGCCCCTCGTCGCGGATCGACACGGTCACCGTCGCCCCCTCGTCCTCGACCAGCACCCAGGCCCGCCCGTCCGTGTGCCGGGCCACGTTGTCCAGGGCGGCGGCGGTCGCGGCGGCCAGCTCGTGGGCGACCCGTCCGGGCAGCGGCACCGGGGTGGCCGGCGCGGACAGCGAGACCGTCGCCGAGGCGTACCGGCCGAGCAGGCCGCGCAGGTCCACCGGCCCGCCGTCGGCGGCGACCCCGACCGGGGCGGCACCGCCGATCAGGGCGCGTAGCGCGGCCTCCTGCTCCCCGGCGAGCCGGGCCAGCTCCCCGGCCTCGCCGTCCAGGTGGGCGCCACGCCGCTGCACCAGCGCGAGCACCTGGAGCACGGAATCGTGGATGTCCCGGGCCAGCCGCTCCCGCTCCCGGGTGGCGGCCTCCAGCTCCACCGCCCGGTGCAGCCGCTCCTCGGCGGTCACGGCCAGCCGGGCGACGTGCCCGACCACCACCCCCGCGAGCAGCAGCAGGATCACCCCGGTGAGCGAGGACTCCCCGATCCGTTCGCGGGTGGCGAGGTCCGCCGCGCCGAGCACCAGGGCGGCGACCGTGCCCCGGCGCCGGCCACCGGAGACGGCCCAGGCCAGCACCGGGCCGGCCAGCCAGGCCACCGCGAGGGTGGGCACACCGGCCGCGAGCGCCGTCCGCCCGATCACCCAGGGGGTGGCCAGCATGATGCCGAGGACGACCCCCAGGTCCGCCAGGAGCAGCGGCCAGCCCCGGCGGGCCGGGTCGGCGTAGCCGACGGCGGTCACGCCGGTCCAGGCCGCCATCAGCAGGACCAGGCCGCCGGCCGCGAGCGGGTGGGCGTACCGGTCGGCGTCCCGAAGCGCCAGCACGCAGACGTACGCCAGGGAGGCCACCCGGAACACGGCGATGGCCCGCCAGAGCGGGACCTCGAAACCACCGGGCGGCGTCGGCACGCCCGTCACGATGCCACAACCGGCGGGACGGCCGGCGGCCCGGCGGATGCGCCCCGGGAAACCCTGACGTAAGGTGAAAAAGCCGCGAAAACTTCCGCGATCCGCTGTCGGGACGGGGCCATGACGAATGCGGAACCCGGAGCACAGCGTACGGTTGTGCCCATCGAACCTTCCCTCCTCATCGCCGAGGCCTTCGAGCAGGCCCAGGTGACCGAGCTTCGACACTCGGTCACCTCCTGCGCGCATGCGACGGGGCTGGGCGGGCAGCGCCTGGACGACTTCGTGCTGGCGGTCAACGAACTGATCACCAACGCGGTCCGGCACGGCGGCGGCCGGGGCTGGCTGCGGCTCTGGTGCCAGTCGGGGCAGCTGTTCTGCGAGGTGTCCGACCACGGGCAGGGCATCAGCACGCAGCGGCTGGGCGACCGGAGCCGCCCCGCCGCCGACACCGCCGGCGGGTGGGGCCTGTGGCTGGCCCGGGAGCTGAGCGACAGCATGGACGTCGAGACCGGCGCGCGCGGCACGACGGTCCGCATCAGCGCGGCCGTCGCGGCCACGCAGCACACCGGCCGCCACCGCCGCGACTGACGGCGCGCGGACGCACGCGGGGCAGGCCGGCGGCGGGTCAGGCGAAGAGGGCGCTCACCGATTCGCCGTTGTGGATCCGGCGCATCGCCTCGGCCAGGGCCGGCGCCACCGAGAGGATCTCCAGCTTCGGCACCCGCTTGTCGGCGGGGATCGGCACCGTGTTGGTGCAGACGATCTCCAGCACGCCCTCCTGCTCGCTCAGCCGTTGCAACGCCCCGCTGGAGAAGAGGCCGTGCGTGCAGGCCAGCCGGATGGAGCGGACCTTCAGCTCGCGCAGGTGCTCCATCAGCTCGATCACCGTGCTGCCCTTGGCGATCTCGTCGTCCAGCACGATCACGTCCCGGTCGGCCACGTCGCCGATCACCGCGCTGATCTTGACCCGGTCGTCGCTGAACCGCTGCTTCGCCCCGGCGGCCACCGGGGTGCCGAGCCGCCGGGCGAACGCCGCCGCCTCCTTGGCGTTGCCGAGGTCCGGCGAGACCACCACGGTGTTGCCGAGGTCGTAGCGGGTGAAGTGGTCGGCCAGCTCGCGCAGCGCGTGCAGGTGGTCGACCGGCACGCTGAAGAAGCCGTGCACCTGGGGCGAGTGCAGGGTCATCGCCAGCACCCGGTCCGCGCCCGCCGAGGTGAGCAGGTCCGCGACGAGCCGCCCGCCGATCGAGATGCGCGGCGCGTCCTTCTTGTCCGACCGGGCGTACGCGTAGTGCGGCAGCACCACGGTGATCCGGCCGGCCGAGGCGCCCCGGGCCGCGTCGATCATGAGCAGCAGCTCGACCAGGTTCTCCTGCACGGGTGGCACCAACGGCTGGATCAGGAAGACGTCCCGCTCCCGGCAGTTGGCCTGCAACTGCACTTCCAGGCAGTCGTTGGCGAACCGGGAGACCCGCACCGGGTGCAGCGGCACGTCGAGGTGGGCGCAGATCTCGGCGGCGAGTTCGGGATGGGCGGTACCACTGAAGACGGCGATGTCACGCACGTCCGCACATCGTACGGGCGGGATCGGGACCGGCTCCCCGCCGGGGCCCGCCGCCGGCCGGCGAAGCGCGCCCGGTGCGGGTACGGTGCTGCCGTGACCCCCCAGTACGTCGCCGCCATCGACCAGGGCACCACCTCCTCGCGGTGCATCGTCTTCGACCGGGCCGGGGAGATCGTCTCCGTGGCCCAGCGGGAACACCGGCAGATCTTCCCCCGGCCGGGCTGGGTGGAGCACGACGCCGAGGAGATCTGGGAGAACGTCCAGCGGGTGGTCCGGGAGGCGCTGCGTGCCGCGGGCACCGACGCCGCCGGGCTCGCCGCCGTGGGCATCACCAACCAGCGGGAGACCACGCTCGTCTGGGACCGGGCGACCGGCCCGCTGCTGCGCGAGCTGGGTCAGGCGTACGGCGAGGAGCGGTTCCGCGCCCGCACCGGGCTGCCGCTGGCCACCTACTTCGCCGGGCCGAAGCTGCGCTGGCTGCTGGAGCACGTCGACGGGCTGCGCGGGCGCGCCGAGGCCGGCGAGGTGCTCTTCGGCACGATGGACAGCTGGCTGATCTGGAAGCTGACCGGCCGGCACGTCACCGACGTGACCAACGCCAGCCGTACTTTGCTCATGGACCTGGGGACCCTCGACTGGGACCCGGAGCTACTCGACGCGATGGGCGTGCCGGCCGCGATGCTGCCGGAGATCCGCAGCTCCGCCGAGGTCTACGGGGAGGCCACCGGCGTCCTGGCCGGGGTGCCGGTGGCCAGCGCGCTCGGCGACCAGCAGGCCGCCCTGTTCGGACAGACCTGCTTCCAGCCCGGCGAGGCCAAGTGCACCTACGGCACCGGCAGCTTCCTGCTGCTCAACACCGGCGCCAGCCCGGTGCCCTCCACCCACGGCCTGCTCACCACCGTCGCCTACCGCATCCACGGCCAGCCCGCCGCGTACGCGCTGGAGGGAGCGATCGCGGTCACCGGCTCGCTGGTGCAGTGGCTGCGGGACAACCTCGGGCTGATCTCCACCGCGCCCGAGGTGGAGGAGCTGGCCCGCACCGTCGACGACAACGGCGGCTGCTACGTCGTGCCGGCCTTCTCCGGGCTGTTCGCCCCGCACTGGCGCAGCGACGCGCGCGGGGTGATCGCCGGCCTGACCGGCTACATCACCAAGGGACACCTGGCCCGGGCGGCGCTGGAGGCGTCCGCCTGGCAGACCTGCGAGGTGGTCGACGCGATGAACGCCGACTCCGACGTGGCGCTGCGCCGGCTCCGGGTCGACGGCGGGATGACCGCCAACGGGCTGCTGATGCAGTTCCTCGCCGACGTGCTCGACGTGCCGGTGGTCCGGTCCCGGATCACCGAGACCACCTGCCTCGGCGCGGCGTACGCGGCCGGCCTGGCGGTCGGCTTCTGGCCGGACCTGGCGACGCTGCGCGGCCAGTGGCGCTCCGACGCGCAGTGGGAGTCGACGATGGAGCCGGCGCACCGGGAGCGGGAGCTGCGCAAGTGGCGCAAGGCCGTCCAGCGCACCCTCGACTGGGTGGACTGACTGACCCCGCGCCGGCCGGCGGGCCGGCGCGAACGTCGTCGCACCCCCGGGTGTGGCGGCCCCGGGTCAGTCCCAGCGGTTGCCGGTGAGCTTCTCGTAGACGTCCACGTAGCGGGCCCGGGTCGCCTCGACCACCTCGGCCGGCACCTCGGGCGCCGGGGCCTGCTTGTCCCAGCCGCTCTCCACCGCCCAGTCCCGGACGTACTGCTTGTCGTAGGAGAACTGCGCCCGGCCCGGCTGGTACGACTCCGCCGGCCAGAACCGGGACGAGTCGGAGGTGAGCAGCTCGTCGCCGACGGTCAGCGTGCCGTCCGGTGCCCAGCCCAGCTCGATCTTGGTGTCGGCGACCAGGATGCCCCGGTCGGCGGCCAGCTCGGCGCCCCGGCGGTAGACGTCGATCGTGATGCGGCGCAGCCGCTCGGCGGTCTCGGCGCCGACCTTGTCCACCACCTGGGCGAAGGTCATCGGCTCGTCGTGCTCGCCCACCGGCGCCTTGGTCGACGGGGTGAAGATCGGCTCGGGCAGGATCGACGCCTCGACCAGGCCACGCGGCAGCTCGACGCCGGAGACCGCGCCGGTGCGCTGGTACTCCTTCAGGCCGCCGCCGGTCAGGTAGCCGCGGGCGACGCACTCCACGGGGACCATCTCCAGGCGCCGGCAGCGGATCGCCCGGCCGGCGAACTCCGCCGGCACGTCGGTGGCGGAGACGACGTGGTTCGGCACCAGGTCGGCCAGTTGCTCGAACCACCACAGCGAGAGCGCGGTGAGCAGCTTGCCCTTGTCGGGGATCGGCGTCGGCAGCACCACGTCGTAGATCGAGATGCGGTCGGAGGCGACCAGGATCAGATCCTCGCCGTCGGCGTAGACGTCCCTGACCTTGCCCGAGTGCAGAAGTTCCACGCGCCCTAGTACACCATGTGGGCCGCGTACGGCCTCCGCCGGTGGCCGCGCGCATCGATGCGTACGCCTGGGGTGCGGTGGTGTGGCCGGACGTACGTTGACACCTCCCGCGGCGCCTGCGTGAATGATCCGGCCGCCCGCCCCACCGGTCCGCCAGGAGTCTCCGTGCCCGCTGCCCGATCCCCGCTCCCCCGCGCCGGAGCGGACCCGGGGCGGCGTCGGGTGCTCGCCGCGTTGCTGGGTGCGCCGATGCTCGCCACCGGTGGGCTCACCGGGTGCAGCGAGGACCGGGCGGCCCCGGTGGAGACCGGGCCGGTCGAGCTGTCGGTCTTCTGGTACGGCGGGACGAAGCGGGCCGAACTCACCGAACGGGTGCTGCGGCTCTACACCGACCGCAATCCCCGCGTCGGCTTCCGGGTCACCTGGCAGGGCCCCGACGGCTACTACGACCGGCTGGCCACCCAGGCCGCGGGCGGCAACGTGCCCGACCTGATCCAGCTCGACGACAGCATGCTCACCGAGTACGCCCGCCGCGAGATCGTCCTGGACCTCAGCGGACACGTCGCGGACCACCGCCTGGACCTGCGCACCCTGCCCCCGGGCCTGGTCCGGTACGGGCAGGTCGACGGGCGTACGGTCGGCGTCGCCGCGGCGCAGACCGCCGCCGCCGTGGTCTACGACCGCACGCTGCTGCGCCGGCTGCGGCTGCCCGAGCCGCGCACGGGGATGTCCTGGGCGGAGTACGTCGCCTGGGCGCAACGGGTCACCCGGGTCGGCGAGGGCCGGGTGGCCGGCACGATGGACGCGTCCGGCGACTACCGGGCGTTCTGGCTCTGGCTGCGCGGCCAGGGCGGCGAGTTCTACCGCGATCGGCAGCTCGGCTTCGGCGCCGACGCGCTGACCGAGTGGTTCGACCTGTGGCGGCGGGCCCGGTCCGGCCGGGCGACCCCGAGCGCCGCCCTGGTGGAGCAGGCCGACGGCGGCGAACCGGCCCGACAGCTCGTGGTCACCGGCGCCACGGCCGCCTCGTTCGCCTGGTCGCACCAGCTGCCGGAGCTCCAGCGGCTCACCGACGCCGAGCTCGGCCTGGCCGCCATGCCGGGCCCTCCGGAGGCACAGTGGCCCCGGGCGTCGATGTACTGGGCGGCCTTCCGCGGCACCCGGCACCCCGACCTGGTCGCGGACGTGATCAACTTCCTGACCGGCAACGGCGAGGCGGGAGCCGTGCTCGGCCACGAGCGTGGGCTCAGCCCCAGCCTCGCCGTACGCAGCTTCGTCGAGGGCAGCATCACCGATCCGGCCCAGCGGCGCGCGGCGGCTCTCGGCACCGCGCTGGCCGATCGGCTGGGGCCGGCACCCAGCCCACCGCCGCAGGGCCACCCGCGCGTGCGGGCGCTGCTGCTGGAGGCCGCCGAGAGCATCCGCGGCGGCGGGACCGGCCCCCGGGCCGCGACAGCCCGCTTCATGGCCCAGGCGAACGCGGCGCTGGCCGGATAGGGCCAGTCACCGCGCAGCCGCGCCGGGCGTGGGTCCGGCGGGGTGCCGGGCGTGGGCTCGGCCCCGCGCGACGGGATGCCGGCGACGGGTTCCGCCGCTCAGCGCGGCGGGCCACCCCGGCGGTTGCGCATCATGCGCAGCACGAGGAAGACGACGCCGGCGACCACGACGAGGCAGCAGAGCAGGCCGATGAAGCCGAAGCCGCCACCGCGCCGCCGCCGCGCGGCCTCCACCACGAGCTCACCCGTGCCGGTGGACGCCCAGGCCGCGACGGGCACGAACACCGACAGCACGACCGCACCGAGGACGGCGCTGAGCCGGCCCCACCACTTACCGAATGAAGACATACCCACATCTTCGCCGACAACCGCAAACTCGGCACGTCGGTCGGCCGGGAAGGCGCGTGTCCGGCGCTCGGAATCGGGCGAGTCCCACGGCCGGAGCACCAGCGCCGGGGCGCCCTTGCACCGGTCGGTCCGCCCGGCACGCGCGTGGCGGGGTCCAGGTCGACGCTGGCGTACGCGAATGGCTCACCAGCCGGCCCCGCTCCGCCCGCCGCCGGTAGGCCGACCGGGTCCCCGCCCGGGGCTGGAAAGCGGAGAGGCCCCGGAGATGATCTCCGGGGCCTCTCCGACGTGGTAGCGGGGACAGGATTTGAACCTGCGACCTCTGGGTTATGAGCCCAGCGAGCTACCGAGCTGCTCCACCCCGCGTCGGCTCGTTAACTCTAGCGCACCCGACGCCGCGATGATCAGCGGACCCCCGATCCCGCCGAGACACCCGCCCTGACCTGCGCGGACCGGGGTCGGAGGCCGGCGCGAGGCGCCGTCGCCCCAGCCCGGCTCCCGCCGCGTCCGACCGACCGCAGTGGCCGTGGCGGGGGTCGAAGCCGCGTGATCGTCGGGCGGCGGGTGGGCCGAAAATGCGGAACGGCCCCGGACACAAGTCCGGGGCCGTTCCGACGTGGTAGCGGGGACAGGATTTGAACCTGCGACCTCTGGGTTATGAGCCCAGCGAGCTACCGAGCTGCTCCA
>NZ_JBPQTK010000086.1:0-26560 GCF_051386315.1 Micromonospora sp. URMC 107 | reverse complement strand
TGGCCGGGCCGCCGCCCGGTTCGCCCGCCCGACCGGCCCGCCGCCGGGCTGACGCGATTTCGGCCCGGCGGGGACGGGGCGCTGCCAGAGTGGATGAGGTGGGTGGCATCCGGTGGCGCGAGCGGCTGGGACCGGCCGTCTCGATCGCCCCCGGCGCCCGGGTCGACCGGTTCGAGGTCTTCTTCGACCTGGTTTTCGTCTTCTCGTTCTTCATCATCACCCGCGCCACCGCCGCCAACATCTCCGGATGGCAGCTCGGGCACGCCATGCTCGTGCTCGCCGTGCTCTGGTGGTGCTGGGTGGTGCACTGCGTGGTCGCCACCCGGGTCCGGCTCGGCGAGGGCTTCGTCCCGGTGCTGATGGTCATCGGCATGGCCGCGCTGTTCTGCTTCGCGCTCTCCCTCCCCCAGGCCTTCAGCGACGCGACCGACGTGGCCGCCGGACCGATGGTGGTCGCGCTCAGCTACGTGGTGATCCGGGGTGTGCACCTGTTGCTGTACTGGCACGTCGCACGGGAGAGAGCCGGGGAGCGCCGGCTGCTGCTGAGGTACTCCCCGGAGATGACGATCAGCACCCTGCTGCTCACGGCCGCCGCGCTGATCCCGCCGCAGATCGACGACCCGGACCGGGCCGCGATGCTGCGCGACGGGCTCTGGGTCAGCGTCATCCTGCTCCAGTACGGCATGGGCCTGGTCGCCGGCGCCTGGGGCTGGGTGGTGACCTCCGCCGAGCACTGGACCGAGCGGTACGACCTCATCCTGATCATCGCCCTGGGCGAGTCGGTCATCTCCGTCGGCGTGGGCAGCAACCTGCTCGGTCAGCCCCCCACGTGGCCGGCGGTCGCCGCGGCGGTGCTCGGCATCTTCTTCACGGCCGCGCTCTGGTGGGCGCACTACGACGTGATCGCGCCGGCCGCCCGGATCGCCCTGCACGCGGCCGAGGGACGGCCCCGGGTCTCGATGGCCCGGGACGCGTACGCCTACCTTTACCTGCCGATGATCGCCGGGATCATCCTGTTCGCCCTCGGCGCCGAGGAGATCACGCGCCAGGTCGCGGATCCGAACGTGTCGGTCGCGGAGCCGACGCACGGCCCCGGCGTCCTGCTGCTCTTCGGCGGGGTGATCTGCTACCTGTGCGCGAACATGCTGTTCCAGGTGCGCACCCTGGGCACCGTCTCCTGGACGAGGGTCGGCGCGGTGCTCCTGCTCGCCGCCACCATCCCCGTCGGCCAACGGCTGCCGGGGCTTGCCGCCCTCGCCCTGCTCACCGCCATCTGCGTCGGGCTGGTGGCCCTGGAGGCGGTGGTCATGGCGGACTCCCGGCGCGCCGTGCGCGAGACGGCCTTCGAGGAGAAGACCAGCCACGAGGCGTACGAGGCCGCCTGGCGCGCCCGCTGGCGCGAGTCCACCCCGGAGGAGCCGTCGACGTGACGCGTGCCGGCGTCACCGCATGTCACGGCCCCCGCCGCGGCGTAGCACTTCGTAGCACACTCGACTAGGATCTGTGCCGTGGCAGAGCACGCTCATCGGGAGATCACGCAGCGGGAGTTGCGCAACGACTCGGGCGCGATCATGCGGCACGTCGAGTCCGGCGAGTCCTTCGTCATCACGCGCAACGGCACCCCCGTCGGAAAGCTCATCCCGCTCCGCCGGCGCACGTTCGTCCCGCGGGCCGAGGTGCTCGCCGCCTTCGCGACGGCCCCCGTGCTCGACGGCGACAGATTCCGCGCCGACATCGACTCGTCGGTCGAGCAGGACCCGTTCAGCCGTGAGTGGTGAGGCCCCGGTCCGTGGCCTGATCGACACGAACGTCGTGATCCATCTCGGCGCCCTCGGTCCCGCAGACCTGCCCGAGGAGATGGTGATCAGCGCCGTGACGCTCGCGGAGCTCTCCGCCGGCCCGCACCACACCGACGACCGCGCCGAACGGGCCCGGCGGACCAGCGTCCTCCAGCATGCCGAGGCCGTGTTCGAGCCGCTGCCCTTCGACGCCGAGGCCGCGCGGGCCTTCGGCCTGGTCACCAGCGCGGTCCTGGCCACGGGGCGCACCACCCGCCGCCGGCTGGCGGACCTGATGATCGCCTCCATCGCGTACGCGAACCGACTGCCGCTCTACACCACGAACCCGACCGACTTCGTCGGGCTGGAGGAGTTGGTCACCGTCCGGTCCGTCCGTCGGCCCTGACGGGGCACGTGTACGCGCGCCTGCTGTCGTAGGCTGGCCGCAGCGTCGCGGTGCACCCGGCAAGGAGACCGCCGAGGGCATGGAGGCGCGGGACAGCATCGGACACACATGCCCCCGTTCACGCCGGACGAGCGCCTGCGGGCCTTCGGCAACCAACTGATCGAGATCCACCTCTGGCTTCGCGAGGAGCTCGCCCGCCTGCGCGACGGCGTGGACGACCCCGGCGTACGGCCGAGGGACCTGCGGACCCACTGCCTGGCCTTCTGCGCGGCGCTGACCCGGCACCACACCGGCGAGGACGCCGGGGCGTTCCGGGTGCTGGCCGAGCAGGTGCCCGAACTGGTCCCGGTGCTGCGCGAGCTGGAGGCCGACCACCACATCGTGGCCGAGGCCCTGCACCGGGTCGAGGAACTCACCGGCGGGGCCGCGCCGCCCGACGAGGTGCGGGCCGAGCTGGACACTCTCGCCGCGCTGCTCGAGACGCACTTCGTCTACGAGGAGAAGAAGCTCGTCGGCGCGCTCAACGCGCTGAGCGGCGGCACCACCGAGGGGCTCCTCGGGGTTCCCCTCCCGCCGCCGCAGGACGGGTAGGTCTGCCGGTAGCAGAATCGCCGCCGTCGGGCTTGGTCGACGGTCCCGCCCTTGGCAGGGTGGGCGACATGGCGACCTTCACCCTCCAGGCGACCCCGTCCGACGGCCCGAGCTGGCTGGAGCTGGCCCGGCGGGCCGAGGCGGCCGGCTTCGACGCGCTGACCACCGCCGACCATCCCGGGGCGGCCGCGTCGCCGTTCGTCGCCCTGGCCGCCGCGGCGGCGGTGACCGAGCGGATCGGCCTGGGCTCGTACGTCTCCAACGCCGGTGTCCGGGAGCCGATGCTGCTCGCCTCGGACGTGGCCAGCCTCGACCTGCTCTCCGGCGGCCGGGCCCGGTTCGGCCTCGGCGCCGGCCACACCCCGGCCGAGTGGCTCGCGGTCGGCCGGGAGCGGCCCGACGTCGCCGGGCGGGTCCGCCGCTGCCTGGCCGTGGCCGAGGCCGTCCGCGCCCTGCTCGACGGCGAGGAGGTCACCGTCGACTCCCCCGACCTGGTCCTGCGGGGCGCGCGGCTGGAGAAGCCGCGCCCGGTGCAGCGGCGGATCCCGTTCACCCTCGGCACGGCGAACTCCGCGATGCTGCGCTGGGCCGGCGCGCACGCCGACGTGGTCGGCCTGGCCGGCCTCGGCCGCACGCTCCCCGACGGCTACGCGCACGAGGTGCGCTGGCGGGAGGCCGACATCGACAGGCAGCTCGAGTGCGTCGCGGCCGGGGCGGCCGGGCGGGCCGAGCCGCCGGTGCTGGAGGCGCTCGTGCAGCACGTGGCCGTCACCGACGACGCCGAGGCCGCCGCCGCGTCCACGGCAGCCGACGTCGGGCTGACCGTGCCCGAGCTGCTCGCCACGCCGTTCGTACTCATCGGCACCGAGGACGAGATCGTCGCGGCGGTGGCCGCACACCGGCGCCGCTGGGGCGTCACCCGCTTCGTCGTACGCGAGGACGCGCTGGACCCGCTCACCCCGGTGCTGGCCCGCGTGGCCGCCACCGACTGAGCCGCCGACCTGTCGGACACGAATGAGGCGTGCTCAGGTCGCCCGACGCCTTCGCGGAGGTCGAACGACTCATGGCGATCTCCGCCCGGCCCCGGTCACGGCGCGGGGATGACCGCTCGGCGCATCCGCGCCGGGCCGCGTGCCCGAAGATGGGGGCATGCGGATCCTCATGGCCGGCGCGTCCGGCTTCCTCGGCACCCGGCTGGTCGACCGGCTCACGGCGGACGGGCACCAGGTCACCCGGCTGGTCCGCCGGCCGCCGCGCACCCCTGACGAACGGCAGTGGAACCCGTCCGCCGCGCAACTCGACCCGGCGGTGGTGGCGGAGGCGGACGCGGTGGTCAACCTGGCCGGCGCGGGCGTGGGCGACAAGCGGTGGAACGACGGGTACCGGCAGCTGATCCGGTCCAGCCGGGTCGACACCACCACCACGCTGGCGATCACCATCGCCGGCCTGCCCCCGGGCGAGCGGCCGAGGGCGCTGCTCAACTCCTCGGCGGTCGGCTGGTACGGCAACACCGGCGACCGGGCGGTCGAGGAGGACGCCCCGGCCGGCGACGGCTTCCTGGCCGACGTCTGCCGGGTCTGGGAGGCCGCGACCCGGCCGGCCGAGGACGCCGGCGTACGCGTCGTGCGGATGCGCATCGGGCTGCCGCTGCACCGCGACGGCGGGCTGCTCAAGCCCCAACTGCTGCCGTTCCGGCTGGGGATCGCCGGCCGGCTCGGCAGCGGTCGGCAGTGGCTGCCGTGGATCTCCCTGGCCGACTGGCTGGACGCCGCCCGGTTCGTGCTGGACCGCGACGACCTCGTGGGGCCGGTCAACCTGGTCGGGCCGGCCCCGGTGACCAACGCCGAGTTCACCCGGGAGCTGGCCCGCCAGCTGCACCGGCCGGCGATCGTCCCGATCCCGGCGCTGGCGTTGAAGGTGGCGCTCGGCGGCTTCGCGCACGAGGCGCTGACCAGCACCCGCGTCCTCCCTGGTGTGCTCACCGGGGCCGGCTTCACCTACCGCCACCCCGAGCTGACCGCCGCCCTGCACGCCGCCCTCACCGACTAGCCGCGGCGGGGCGGTCGCTGGCCGCACAGCTCGCGGGGGCGGTCGGCTGGCCGCACAGCTCGCGCCGGTGCGCCGCACGACGTCGTCGATGCCGCGCGGGTGCGGCGGGCCGGCCTAGGCGTGCGCGCCGACGCTGATCGGGCCGATGGTCAGGGACGGCGTGCCCTCCAGGATCCGGCCGACCCGCTCGACCTGCGCGTCCAGGGCCCGCCGCCGGTCGGCGCGCAACTCGGCCAGCGGTTCCACGGTGACGTGGATCCTGCGGCCGGAACGGCGCTGGTGCCACACCCCGGCGACCGTCCCGTCCACCAGCAGCACCGGATAGTTGCCGGCCTGGCCGCCGGCCAGGGCACGGGGGCCGGCGGCGCCGGGGAACAGCAGCTCGCGCGGGTGGCAGCCGACCTGGTAGGCGTCGAAGTACGGCAGCAGCAGCACGCCGGTGGGGCCGTCGGGCGGGAAGTCGGTGTCGCCGGCCGCCACCCACGCCCCGACGCCCTCGACGGTGACCTGTGCCAGCTCCAGCGACCCGAACAGCTCGGCCGCCCACCGCCGGGGCACCGCCAGCCACTGCGCGAAGTGCGCCGGGGTGGCCGGCCCGTACGCGTACAGGTAGCGGCGCGCCAGCTCGGCGAGTGCCGCCGGGCCGGCCATCGGCGCGAACCCGGGCAGCCAGCGCGCCGGGCTGGTGTGGGTGGTGGCCCGGCCCCGGTTCGGACCGGAACACATCGCCCCACGCCGGGTCGCCGCCGCCATCGCGGCCATCCAGCGCGGCCACCTGTCCTGGAACGCCTCCATCACCCGGTCGCCGGCCCACGGGCCGGTACGGGCCACGACCTGCTCGGTCAGCTCCGCGGTGGTCAGCTCGGCGTCGCGCAGCGCGTCCGTGATCGCCGCCACCACCTCCTCGGTCTGCGCGGGGGTGAGCAGACCCTGGCTCTGCTCCTGGGACGGGACCGGCAGCGCGGACAACGCGCCGATCCACATCGGCAGGTCGGCGGCGGCGAGCAGGTGCACGGTGCCGCGCGGCCCGCGCGTCTTGACCAGCGTGCGGTCCGTCCACAACGCCTGGCGGACCGTCGTCCGGGTGGCTCCGGCGACGCGCAGCCCGACGGACAGCTCGGCCGCCGAGGCCACCTGGGCGTGCGCACCGCAGATCGCCGACACCACGCCGGCCACCGCGTCAGCCGCCGGGTCGGGCCGCGGCCCGCCCGCCGCACGGGCGCCGCCCGCCGCCACCGGGCCGGCGGGGGCCGCGAGCGCGTGCCGCTCCAGCCGCCGGGCGTGCACCTGCCGCCAGGTCAGGCCGGTCACCGCAGCTTCCCGAAGAACGCCCGGATGTCGGCCGCGTGGGCCCGCGGTTCCTCCATCGCGACGAAGTGGCCGCCGGGGTTCCCCTCCGGCCAGTGGATGATCTTGTTGTGCCGCTCGGCGAGGCGGCGGAACAACGGCGGCCCGCCGCCGTAGACGCCGCTGGGCACCAGGGCCTGCCCCTTCGGCCAGGCGAAGTGGGTGTTGTCGTACATGAACCAGGACGAGGTGCCGGCGGTGCCGGTCAGCCAGTACAGGGTCGCGTTCGTCAGGATCAGGTCGCGGGCGATGGCCTGCTCGGGCGTGGGCGCGGTGAGGGTGAACTCCTTGAACTTCTGGACCAGCCAGGCCAGCAGCCCGACCGGTGAGTCGTTCCAGGCGTACGCGACGGTCTGCGGCGCCGCCCGCAGCAACGCGTGGTGGTCCACGCCGCCGCTCGTCCACTGCCGCATCTCGGCGTAGAGGGCACGCTCCCCGTCGCTCATCTCCGGCACGTCGGCGTCGGTGGGAAAGCCCAACCCGCCGTCGACGTGGACCCCGACGACGTGCCCGGGGGCCGCCACGGCCACCTCCGGGGCCACGTACGCACCGAGGTCGCCGCCCTGGGTGCCGTAGCGGTCGTAGCCGAGCCGGCGCATCAGCCCGGCCCACATCCGGGCGACCCGTCCGACCGTGAACCCGGTCCGCGGCGGGGCCTGGGAGAACCCGAAGCCCGGCACCGACGGCACCACCACGTGGAAGGCGTGCGCGGGGTCGGCCCCGTACGCCCGCGGGTCGGTCAGCGGCCCGATCAGGTCGGTGAACTCCACGAACGAGTTCGGCCAGCCGTGGGTGAGGATCAGCGGCAACGCGTCCGGCTCCGGGGAGCGCACGTGCAGGAAGTGCACGTCCAGTCCGTCGATCTCGGTGACGAACTGGGGGAACCCGTTCAGCCGCGCCTCCTGCGCCCGCCAGTCGTAGCCGGTCGCCCAGTGCTCGGCCAGGTCCCGCAGGTAGTCCAGCGGGACCCCCCGGCTCCAGCCGTCGCCCGGCAGCTGCCGGGGCCACCGGGCCCGGGCGAGCCGGTCGCGCAGGTCGTCGAGGTCCGCTTGCGGGATGTCGATCCGGAAGGGCGTCATGGCGACCACGCTAGGGGCCGTGTAGGTCAGCTTCTGTCACACATCGCTGGCATCCTCGACCCCGTGACCGACACCCCCGGCCGGCTGCTGACCCTGCTGTCGCTGTTGCAGACCCCTCGCGAGTGGCCCGGCAGCGAGCTGGCCGCGCGGCTCGGCGTCAGCCTGCGGACCATCCGCCGCGACGTGGAGCGCCTGCGCGAGCTGGGCTACCCGGTGCGGGCCACGATGGGCGCGGTCGGCGGCTACCGGCTGGTCGCCGGCAGGGCCATGCCGCCGCTGCTGCTCGACGACGAGGAGGCGGTGGCGATCGCGGTGGGGCTGCGGACCGCGGCCGGGCACGCGGTGACCGGCATCGAGGAGGCGTCGGTGCGGGCGCTGGCGAAGCTGGAGCAGGTGCTGCCCGCCCGGCTGCGGCACCGGGTCGGGGCGCTGGGCGCCGCCACCGAGCCCATGCTGACCTGGAGCCGACCGACGGTGGGCCCGGAGCAGTTGACCGGGCTCGCCGCCGCCATCGCCAACCGCGAGCGGCTGCGGTTCAGCTACCGCCGGCACGACGGCGTGGCCGCCGAGCGCCGCGTGGAGCCGCACCGGCTGGTGTCGGCGGGACGCCGGTGGTACCTGGTCGGCTACGACAACGACCGGGACGACTGGCGGATCTTCCGGGTGGACCGGATCGGCGAGCCGGTCCCCCTCGGGGTGCGCGCCGCGCCACGGCAGTTGCCCGCCCCGGACGCCGCCGCGTACGTGACGGAGAAGCTGCGCGAACGGACCCCGGTGCACCGGGCGGTGGCGACCCTGCACGCCCCCGTCGAGGCGGTCGCCGGCCGGGTCGGCGACTCCCCCGGCGATCTCGTGCCGATCGACGCCGGCAGTTGCCGGCTGAGCGGTCACACCGACACCCTGGAGTGGCTGGCCTGGCGGTTGCTGACCCTCGGCTGCGAGTTCGAGGTGCACGAGCCTCCGGAACTCCTCGCGTACCTGCGCGAGATCAGCGGCCGGGCCGGCCGGGCGGCGGGCCCCACGACCACGGGAGCCGGACGGACCCCACCGCCCGCGGGCGGACCGGACGGCGCGTAGCGACGCGACTCGGATGCGCGCGCAGCCGGGCGCCCCGGCGGCGACACGGCCGTAGCCGGGTGCCCGTCGGGCATCCGGCCACGGTGGTGTGGTGCGGGATCAGCAGCCGATCACCCAGTGGTTGGGGCCGGTCTGCTTCAGCGTGCTGGTGTAGAAGGTGTTGTAGAGGCCCATCCGCTGGTTCGAGCCGTTGGCGTAGGCGTAGCCGCCGGACTGGTAGGCGCGGCCGGCGGCGACGTGCGCGTAGTTGCTGGCCGTCACGCAGGTCGGCGCCGTGGTCGGGCTCGCGGTCGGGGAGGCGGTGGGGCTCGCCGTGAGGGACGCGGTGGGGCTCGCCGTCGGGCTGGGGTTCGTTCCGCCGTTCAGGCCGAAGAAGACCGCGTCGTGGTACGCCGAGCAGATGGTGTCCAGCATGTACGCGGCGGCGGTGCCGCACTGCTCGGCCCCCGGGCCCGGGTCGACCGGGGTGCCGTGGCCCATGCCGGAGACCCGGTAGACGCGGACGTCGTTGTTGCCGTACACCTCCAGGCTGATGTTGGCGGGCAGCGACGCGGTGCTGGTGGGGGTCTGCGAGACGCCCCGGACGTTGGTCCACTGGTCACGCAGCTCGGTGGCGTTGGCCGGCACCACCGTGGAGTCCGAGGTGCCGTGCCAGATGGCGACCCGGGGGCGGGGGCCGGTGTGCCCGGGGTACGCGGCCCGGACCACGTCGCCCCACTCCTGCGGGGTCTTGTTCACCCCGCTGTACTGGCAGGTGCTGGTGGAGGCGGGCGGCGAGCAGCGGTACGGCAGGCCGGCGACGACCGAGCCGGCGGCGAAGACGTCCGGGTAGGTGGCCAGCATGACCGCGCTCATCCCCCCGCCGGCGGAGAGGCCGCTGACGAAGACCCGGCGGGCGTCGGTGCCGTAGTTGTTCCTGGCGTGGTCGACCATCTGCTTGATCGACAGCGCCTCGCCCGAGCCTCGGGTGATGTCCTGCTCGACGAACCAGTTGAAGCAGCTCAGCGGCTGGTTGGCGCTGGACTGCTGCGCCACGATGAGGGTGAACTTCCACTGGTCGGCGAACTTCTGCCAGCCGGAGTTGGCGAAGTAGCCGGGGGCGTTCTGGGTGCAGCCGTGCAGCAGCACGACGGCCGGGGCTCCCGCCGGCAGGTTGTCCGGCCGGTACGCGTACATGGCGAGGTTGCCGGGGTTGGAGCCGAAGTTGGTGACCTGGGTGAGGGTGGCGGCCTGGGCGGGGGCCGCGACGGTCGCCACCGCGGCGGCGGCGAGGACCATCCCGGCGACCGCGCCGGTCAGCCGGGTGAGCAGGGACGGGGAGCGGCGCACGGGGGCCTCCTGGGGACGGGGTGTGAACTGGGTCACCCGCGAATTGCCGCGACGTTACGTCGATGTGTCGATGCTGTGACATGGGCCACGCTCACACATTCACCGCCCGGAGGATGTGCGTCCTGACCGGCGTGCCCCGGTGCGGTTGGTAACGTCCGCTGCGTGCCGACCTCCCCGTCCCTGGCGCCTTCGCCGGCCTCGCCGCCCCGCGTCGTCCGCCACCGGCGGGCCGACCTGATCGTGGCGCTGGTCGCGCTGGCGCTCGCGGTCTGGGTGACCAGCGGGCTGTGGCGGGACCCGAACGCCCGCACGATCACCGTCAACTCCAGCGACCAGGCGCTCTTCGAGTGGCTGCTGGCCTTCGGCGGCCACGCGGTGACCCACGGCGACAACCCGCTCTTCACCTACCTGGTCAACGTCCCCGACGGGGTGAATCTCGCGGTCAACACCTCGATCACCGTGTACGCGGTGGTCTTCGCGCCGCTGACGTACCTGATCGGGCCGCCGGCCACGTTCCTGGTGATTCTCACCCTCAACCTGGCCGCCACCGCGCTCGCCTGGTACTGGCTGCTCTCCCGGCACCTGGTCCGCGGCCCGCTCGCCGCCGCCGTCGGCGGGCTGTTCATCGGCTTCTCCCCCGGCATGGTCTCGCACGCCAACGCCCACCTGAACTGGACGGCCGGCTGGCTGGTGCCGCTGCTGGTCTGGCGGACCTTCGTGCTGCGCCGCTCCCGGCACCCGCTGCGCGACGGCGCGATCCTCGGCGCGCTCGTCGCCGTGGCCTTCTCCATCGCCGCCGAGGGGCTCTTCTTCACCGCGCTGGCGCTGGGCGTCTTCGTCGCCGTCTGGGCGCTGCACCCGGCCCACCGCGCCGAGGCCCGCGCGGTGCTGCCGACCTTCCTGCGCGGCCTCGGGGTGACCGCCGTCGTCGCGGGGGTGCTGCTGGCGTACCCGCTGTGGCTGCACTTCGCCGGCCCGCAGCGCTTCCACGGCACCGGCTTCGACGCGGTCATCCACTCCGAGGACGTCGTCGCCTACGGGGCGTACCCGCGCCGGTCGCTGGCCGGGGAGGTGGGGCTGGGCACCCGGCTGGCGCCCAACCCGACCGAGGAGAACTCGTTCTTCGGCCTCCCGCTGCTGCTGCTCGCCGTCGCCTGCTTCGTGGCGCTGTGGCGCCGGGCCGACGCGGGCCGCCGGGCGACGCTCTGGGCGCTGGGCGTGACCGCCGCCGTCTTCACCGTGCTGTCGTTCGGCCCCGAGGCCAAGGTCGACGGACGTCGTACGGACCTGCCGATGCCGTTCGACCTGCTCGGGCACCTGCCGGTGGTGAACGCCGCCCTGCCGGCCCGCCTGGCGCTGGTCGTGGCGCCGGTGATCGGGGTGCTGCTGGCGTACGCCGTCGACCAGTTCCGCGCCGATCCGCCCCGGCGCCGCCCCGCACGGCTGGCCTGGTGGGCGGGGTTCGCGCTGGCGCTGCTGCCGCTGGTGCCGACGCCGCTGCTGACCATCGAACGCGAGCCGATCCCGCGCTTCGTCACCGCCGGGACGTGGCGGGAGCACGTCTCCCCCGGCGGGGTGCTGACCCCGCTGCCGCTGACCCTCGACGTCTATCCCGACGGCCAGCGCTGGCAGGCGTACGCGCTGGCGCACCGGCAGGGCGAGTTCGCCATCCCCTCCGGCTTCTTCCTCGGCCCGGGCGGCCCGGACGGCCGGGGGCGGATCGGCCCGCCGCCGCGCCTGTTCAGCGCGCTGGTGGACCAGGCCGGCCGGACCGGGCTGGTGCCGATCATCACCGAGGGCAGCGTCCAGGAGGTCCGCGCCGACCTGCGGCACTGGCGGATCGAGACGATCGTGCTGGCCGACGAGGTGCACGGGGCGAAGTGGCCGGTCGACGAGGAGGCCATCCGGCGTACCGTGACCGCGCTGCTCGGCCCGCCCGAGCGGGTGGACGACGTGTGGCTGTGGCGGGTCCGGTCGTGAGCCGCGTCACCGCTGGTGACCGGCCGGTACGGGTCTAGGCTTGGCGGCGTGACGACGACGATCCCCGGCCTCACGGCCGTCCGCGCCGGTCTCCTCGACTACCAGGCCGCCTGGGACGAGCAGCGCCGGCTGCACGAGTCGGTGGTGGCCGGCGAGCGCGGCGACACCGTGCTGCTGCTGGAGCACCCGAGCGTCTACACCGCCGGCAAGCGCACCGAGCCCTGGGACCGCCCGATGGACGGCACCCCGGTCGTCGACGTGGACCGGGGCGGCAAGATCACCTGGCACGGCCCGGGGCAGCTGGTCGGCTACCCCATCCTGCGTCTACCCGACCCGGTCGACGTGGTCGCCTACGTCCGCCGCACCGAGCAGCTGCTGATCGACGTCTGCGCCGAGTTCGGGCTGACCGCCGGCCGGGTCGAGGGGCGCAGCGGGGTCTGGGTGCCGGAGGACGACCGGGGCCCGGCCCGCAAGGTGGCGGCCATCGGCATCCGGGTCGCCCGCGGCGTGACCCTGCACGGCTTCTCCATCAACTGCGACTGCGACCTGGGGTACTTCGACCGGATCGTGCCGTGCGGCATCCGCGACGCCGGGGTCACCTCGCTCACCGCCGAGCTGGGCCGCCCGGTCACCGTGGCCGACGTGCTGCCGGTCGTCGAGCGCCACCTACCCACCCTCGTCACGAGCTGACCGGTGCGGATCGACCTGGTCACCGTCGTCGTGGCCGAGTACGACCCGGCCATCGCCTTCTTCACCGAGGTGCTCGGCTTCGACCTGGTCGAGGACTCCCCGTCGCTGACCAACGACGGCCGGCCGAAGCGCTGGGTCGTCGTCCGCCCGCCCGGCGCGCAGACCGGGCTGCTGCTGGCCCGCGCCGACGGCGACCGGCAGGCTCGATCGGTCGGCGACCAGGTCGCCGGACGGGTCGGTTTCTTCCTCCAGGTCGACGACTTCGACGCCGTCCACCGGCGGATGGTCGAGGCGGGCGTCGAGTTCGTGAAGCCGCCGCGCACCGAGCCGTACGGCCGGGTCGCCGTCTTCCGCGACATCGCCGGCAACCTCATGATCGACGCTCAGGGAACCCAGAGGGCTGGGGTTACGGGGTCAGGCGGTGGAGGTCGCGGGGGAAGGCCGTGACCTCCCGGACGTTGGCCGCGCCGGTGAGCCGGGCCACGAAGCGTTCCAGCCCGATGGCGAAGCCACCGTGCGGCGGCATCCCGTGCCGGAACGCGTCGACGTAGCCGGCGTACGGCTCGACCGGTTCGCCCCGGGCGGCGAGCGCCGCGAGGTAGTCGGCGTGCCGGTGCAGCCGCTGCCCGCCCGTCACCAGCTCCAACCCCCGGAAGAGCAGGTCGAACCCGTTGGAGTACGCGGGCCGCGCCGGGTCCGGGTGGGTGTAGAAGGGCCGCTTCGCCATCGGGTAGCCGGTGACGAAGAGGAACTCCGAGCCGTGCTCCCGCCGCACCCACTCGCCCAGCGCCCGCTCGTGCGCCGGGGCGAGGTCCGGCTCGTCGGCCGGCGCCCCCGCGATCTCGAGGGCCTCGGTGAAGTGCACGGCGGGGATCTCGGCCGGCACGTCCGGGGCCGACACCCCGAGGGTGGCGAGCGCGGCCCCGGCCCGTTCGCGCACCGCGTCGAGCATGCCGGCCACGGTGTGCCGCAGCACGGCCATCACGTCCCGGTGGTCGGCGACGAAGCCCAGCTCGGCGTCGAGCGAGGTGTACTGCGCCAGGTGCCGGACGGTGTCGTGCGGCTCGGCCCGGAACACCGGCCCGACCTCGTAGACCCGCTCGAAGACGCCGACCATGAGCTGCTTGTAGAACTGCGGCGACTGGGCCAGGTACGCGGGCCGGCCGAACCAGTCCAGCGCGAAGACGTTCGCCCCGCTCTCGGTGGACGCGCCGACCACCTTCGGCGTGTGGATCTCCACGAAGTCGCGGGCCTCGAGCGCGGCCCGGAAGCCGGACACCGCCGCCGCCGAGACGCGCAGGGCCGCCGCGCGGGTCGGATGGCGCAGCGCGACGGACGCGTGGTCGAGCTGGGTGGGCAGGCTCGCGGTGAGCGCCGGCCGGTACAGGTCGAACGGCGGCGGCACGGCGGGCGGGCCGAGCGGTCGTACCGTCGGCGCGGTCAGCTCGACCCCGGCGGGGGCCGTCGGGTTCGCCACCACCGTGCCGGTGACCTCGACGACCGTCTCCTCGGTGAGTTCCTCCACCTCGGCGCGGAGGGCCGGGTCGGTGACCACCACCTGGGCGAGGCCGGCGGCGTCCCGGACGATCAGGAAGGCCACCGACTTGAGCAGCCGGCGGCGGTGCACCCAGCCGGCGATCCGGACGGGCACGCCGACATGGGCGGAGAGCTGGGTGGAAAGGATGCGTTGCACGGCGGGTACCTCCTCGATCAATCGCAACGCGATCCCCGGGAGGTGTGGGCGAGCGGGAAACCTCGCGGTGCCACCACACCTTCGCCCCCGCTGACGGGGGCCTCGTTTCGTCGCCTTTTCACCGGGGCCAGCCGGGCGGGCTCTACTGGGCCGGGCCAGGAAGGGACCCTTCCGCCACATGCCGTTCTTCCCGCAGCTCGGGAGGGTCTTCGCGCGCCGGGGCCAGACCGCCTCGCAGCAACCGGCGGCTCTCTTCAACTGGGGGGCCGGGGCGCTACTCGGCTCCGTCACAGCTCTGCCGGGCACGCTAGCACCCCCGCCGATGCCCCTGTGAAGGGTTTCCGCAGCCCCGGTGTCCGGCGTCACAAGACTGGCGGGGTGACGCCCGTCGCCCGAGCTACATCGACGGCGACCGTCGGGCGTAGGCTCGGTTTTGTGACGATCGAGCACTCCGCGCCGACGACCGGCCAGGCAGCGCGCACGACGACGCCCGCCCCCGAGGGGCGGCGCCTCCTGCGAATCGAGGCGCGCAACGCCGAGACGCCGATCGAGCGCAAACCGCCGTGGATCAAGGTCAAGGCCAAGATGGGGCCGGAGTACACCCAGCTGCGCGGGCTCGTCTCGCGCGAGGGGCTGCACACCGTCTGCCAGGAGGCCGGCTGTCCCAACATCTACGAGTGCTGGGAGGACCGGGAGGCCACCTTCCTCATCGGCGGCGACCAGTGCACCCGGCGCTGCGACTTCTGCCAGATCGACACCGGCAAGCCGGCCGAGTTCGACGCCGACGAGCCGCGCCGGGTCGCCGAGTCGGTGGTCTCGATGGGCCTGCGCTACGCGACCATCACCGGCGTGGCCCGCGACGACCTGCCCGACGGCGGCGCCTGGCTCTACGCCGAGACCGTCCGGCAGATCCACACCCTGCAGCCCGGCTGCGGCGTCGAGCTGCTGATCCCCGACTTCAACGCGGTCCCCGAGCAGCTGGCCGAGGTCTTCGGCGCCCGGCCGGAGGTGCTCGCGCACAACGTGGAGACCGTGCCGCGGATCTTCAAGCGGATCCGGCCGGCCTTCCGCTACGAGCGGTCGCTGGACGTGATCCGGCAGGCCCGCGCCGACGGGCTGGTCACCAAGTCCAACCTGATCCTGGGCATGGGCGAGGAGCGCGCCGAGGTCTCCCAGGCGCTGCGCGACCTGCACGACGCCGGGTGCGAGCTGATCACCATCACGCAGTACCTGCGCCCCACCCCCCGGCACCACCCCGTCACCCGCTGGGTCAAGCCGGAGGAGTTCGTCGAGCTGCGCGAGGAGGCCGAGGAGATCGGCTTCGCCGGCGTGATGAGCGGGCCGTTGGTGCGCTCGTCGTACCGGGCCGGGCGGCTCTACCGGCAGGCGCTGGAGGCCCGCGAGGGCGCTCCGGTCACCGCCGGCTGATTCACCCGGCCGACGCGCCGGCACCGCTCGACCACGGGCCGGCGGCCAGGTGCCATGATCGACTCATGACGGCCGGGGTACGCCAGCGATGGCGCGACGCGCGTCCCGCGCTCCCGCCGGCCCGGTGGCCCGCGCTGCCGACGGCCCTGACCGTGCTCGCCGTCGTGGCCGGGACCGGCTACCGCCTCGGCCTGCTGCTGCACGACGCGCCGCCGACCAACAGCGACGAGGCCACCATGGGGCTGGCCGCGCTGCACGTCGCCCAGGGCCGGGAGTTCCCCGTCTGGTTCTACGGCCAGGCGTACATGGGGACGCTGGAGGCGTACCTGGCCGCGCCGGTGTTCGCGCTGGCCGGCCCGTCGACGCTCGGGCTGCGCCTGCCCACCCTCGCCCTGTACTCGGTCTTCGTCGTGCTCGCCTGGCGGCTGACGCTGCGGTTGACCGGGGACCGCTGGTTCGCCCTGCTCGTCGTGGCGCTGCTGGCGCTCGGCTCGGACCGGGTGGTGAAGAACCAGCTCATCGCCGGGGGCGGCTACCCCGAGATGAACGCGGCCGGGATGGCGCTCGCCGTGCTGGCGTACGACCTGGCGGCCGGCCGGCCGGGACGCCGGCTGGCGCGCTGGACGGCGTGGGGCCTCCTGGCCGGGCTGATGCTCTGGGTGGACCCGCTGGTGCTGCCGTACGTGGCGGCGACCGGCGCGGTGCTTCTCGCGTACGGCCGGCGGGAGCTGCGCGGACGGGCCGGGGCGCTGCTCGGGGCCGCCGCGCTCGTCGGGGCCGGGCCGCTGCTGGTGCACAGCCTGGCGACGGGGCGCAACCCGCTCGCGGCGGTGCTCGCCGCCAGCGGCTCCGGGCAGCCCGCCGGCTGGGCGGAGCGGCTGCACGGGGGGTTGCTGCTCGGCCCGCCGCTGGGCATGGGCTTCTGCTCCCCGAGCCACTGCACGCCCGGCCAGCTCTGGTGGGGGGTCGCCCTCCCGTTGCTGCTCTCCGCGGCCGCCCTCTCGGCCTGGCGCGCGCTGCGCCGGTCCGGCGGAGATCTTGGACAGTTGCCGTTCCGGGCCGACGGCACGTGTCCAAGATCGATCGTGGCGACGGGCCCGGTGGGCGGGGCGGTCCGGCTCGCGCTGGTGGCCGCCGCCGTCGCGACGCTCGCCGTCTACGCCGCCAGCAGCGCCGCGGGACGCACCCCGGTGGAAAGCTCCCGGTACCTGTCCTGCCTGCTCATCTCCGTTCCGGCCCTGCTCTGGCCGCTCTGGTCGGCCGCCCGCCGCCCGACCGGACCAGCCACGACCGGACCAGCCACGACCGGAACGGGCGCGGCCCGGGCGGGGGCGGCCCGGGCGCACGGTGTCACCGGGGCGGGAGCGCGATGGGGGATCGCGACGCGGATCGCGGCGGTCGTGGTGCTCGCGGCCACGCTGGGCACCGCCGCCGTGGCCACCGCCGGCGCGGTCGGCACCGCGCCGGCCGCCCGCGCCGCCGAGGCCCGGCACGCCGGACTGGTCGCCGCGCTGCGCGAGCGGGGTGTCCGGCACGTGTACGGCGGCTACTGGACCTGCAACCGGCTCACCTTCGCCACCCGCGAGGACGTACTCTGCGCGGTCGTCGACGACGACCTGCGCCCCGGACACGACCGGTACCTGCCGTACCGCCGGGCGGTGCTGCGGTCGGCCGCGCCGGCCTGGGTCGCGCCGGCCGGCTCGCCGCTGGCCGCCCGCCTGGACGAGCGCCGGCGTACCGATCCGGCCGCGCTCGACCTGGTCACCGTCCCCGGCTGGCGGATCTACCTGCCCCGCCGCTGACCCGCGCCCTCGCCCCGGTCGCGCGCACCGCCCGAAGGTCTGCGCCCGCACCCGGACGGTGTCGCGCGTGGCCGGGGCCGTCGCGCTTTTGGTGCGGACGAGGCCGGCGGGCCGCCGGCCGGGAATCGGTCGGCGCGGTGCGGTGGGCTCGCCGAGCAGGCCGAGGCGGTGCGCCAGGGTGGCTGCCTGCTCCGCGAGCGGCGCCGCGCCCAACCCGTCGGCGAGCGCGGCGGCCTCGGCGACCGCCGCCGCCACCTCGTCCCGCTCCCCCACCGCTGCCGCCGCCTCGGCGAGCGACAGCAGCGCCCGGGCGAGGGGGTACGGCTGCCCGTCGGCCCGCCACGCCGCGACCGCCGTACGCCATGCCGGAAGCTCCTCGCCGCCGTCGGCCAGGAGGGCCGCCACCTGGGCGGCGTGCGCCCGCTCGGCCGGATGGCGGGCCGGCAGGCCGGCGGCGAGTGCGGACACCGCGCCGGCCAATTCGGCGTCCCCGCTCCGCGCGGCGGTCCGGGCGACGGCGCTGAGCACCGGCCAACCGGGGCAGCTGCGGCAGCCGCTCGTCGGCCAGCGCGGCGTGGGCCGCGCGCACCGCCCCGGCCGGGTCGTCGGCCGCCAGCGCCGCCTCGATCCGCAGCTCCCGCAGCGGCAGCCGGTGGTTCGGCCACAGGTAGGGCCGGGCCAGGAAGGCCAGTGCCCGGCCCACCAGTTCCTCGGCGGCGGGGTGGGTGTGCCGCCCGATCTTCGCCCGCTCCCCCTCCTTACTCCCGGCCCCCGGCGGCGGTGCGGGCGCGTAAGGTACTCAGCCCGGCCGCGGACAAGGCGACGTGCGGCGACCACTAGACTCTTCGGCATGGCAAAGCCCCAGGAGAAGGTCTCGTTCGGCCAGCGGCTGAAGCAGATCGGGATGGTGTTCAAGTTCACCGCCAAGCAGGACCGGTGGTTCGCGCCGTTGGCCGCCGCCGCGGTGCTGATCCCGCTCGCGCTCACCGTGGTCGCGGTCCTGCTCTGGGGCTGGATCTGGCTGCCGCTGGGCATCCTGTTCGCCCTGCTCTGCCTGCTGATCGTGCTCAACCTGCGGTCCAACCGGGCGATGATGAACGCCGCCGAGGGGCAGCCCGGCGCGGCGGCCCAGATCATGGAGAGCATGCGCGGCGACTGGCGGGTCACCCCGGCGGTCAGCTCCACCACGCAGATGGACATGGTCCACCTGGTCATCGGCCGGCCCGGGGTGATCCTGCTGGCGGAGGGCAACCCGCAGCGGGTACGCGGCCTGCTCGGCCAGGAGAAGCGGCGGCTGGCGAAGGTGATCGGCTCCGCCCCGCTCTTCGACTACGTGATCGGCCAGGAGGAGGGCGAGCTGCCCATCCGCAAGCTGCGGATGACGCTGATGCGGCTGCCGCGCAACCTCAGCGGCAAGGACGTCAACTCGCTGGACAAGCGGCTCAAGGCCCTCACCGCCCGCCCGCAGATGCCCAAGGGCGCGATCCCGAAGAACATGCGGCCCGCGCGCGGCGCGTTCCGCCAGACGCGCGGTCGCTGACCCCCGACGCGTACGCGAAGAGCCGGGCCCGTGCGAAGGGCCCGGCTCTTGCCGTGTCAGGGGCGGGGGGCGTCGGTGACGACGGAGCCCGTGAGGCGGTCGTGCAGGCCGCGGCGGTGACCGTCCATCAGCAGGGCCGGCACGACCAGGGCGAGCAGCAGGCCGCGCAGCAGGGCCCGGGCCACCCCGATGCGACCGCCGTCGGCCCAGGCGACGCAGCGGACCTTCGTGATGAACATGCCGGGCGTCTGCGCGAAGAGCCCGAGGAAGAAGCCGTACTCGCCGATCAGCACCAGCACGGGCGCCCACCCGTCGCGGACCGGGTCGGCGAAGACCCCGGCGATGAGCAGGCAGAGCACCCAGTCGATCACCAGCGCCCCGAACCGGCGCCCCAGGCTGGGCGGGGTGAAGGCGGGATCCGTCGCGGGCGGTACGGGGCGATCATGCGGCTTGGTCACAACGGTCAAGGGTATCCAGGGCGAATGGACGGATCGGGGACGGTCGCCCGCACCCGGGCGACAAAAAGGGGCGAAAGCGAGCAAGTGTCAATAGAATGGCACAGCCGATGGCGTCCCGCCGCGCGGTCCGGCCCGCCCGAGCGGCGCGGATGACGCTCCGCGAGGGACGTAACACGGCAGAAACACTCAAGACATGGCCGGGCAACCGCACGGCCATAGCGTCGCCAGGAGCCTAGCCACCCGTGGACGTGCCAGGAGGACGTGTGTTCGCCAATCCCGAGGAACTCCTGCGATACCTCAAGAACGAGGACGTGAAGTTCGTCGACGTACGTTTCTGTGACCTGCCCGGCGTGATGCAGCACTTCAACCTGCCGGTCGAGTCTGTCGACGATGCCTTCTTCACCGAGGGCCTGGCCTTCGACGGTTCGTCGATCCGCGGTTTCCAGGCGATCCACGAGTCGGACATGCTCCTGCTCCCGGACGTCGCCACCGCCTTCATCGACCCCTTCCGGGCGCAGAAGACCCTCGCGCTCAACTTCTTCATCCACGACCCGTTCACCCGCGAGGCCTACAGCCGGGACCCGCGCAACGTGGCGAAGAAGGCCGAGGCCTACCTGGCCGCCAGCGGCATCGCCGACACCGCGTACTTCGGCGCGGAGGCGGAGTTCTACATCTTCGACTCCATCCGGCACGAGACCTCGGCGCACCAGTCGTTCTACTACATCGACTCGATCGAGGGCGCCTGGAACACCGGCCGCGAGGAGCCGGGCGGCAACCGCGGCTACAAGACCGCGTACAAGGGCGGCTACTTCCCGGTGCCGCCGGTCGACCACCTCGCCGACCTGCGCGACAGCATCGTGCGCCGGCTGGTCGACAGCGGGTTCACCGTGGAGCGCTCGCACCACGAGGTGGGCACCGCCGGTCAGTCCGAGATCAACTACCGGTTCTCGACGCTGCTGCACGCCGCCGACCAGCTCCAGCTCTTCAAGTACATCGTGAAGAACGAGACCTGGGCCAACGGCAAGACCGCCACCTTCATGCCGAAGCCGCTCTTCGGCGACAACGGCTCCGGCATGCACACCCACCAGAGCCTCTGGCTGAACGGCGAGCCGCTGTTCTACGACGAGACCGGCTACGCCGGCCTGTCGGACATGGCCCGCTGGTACATCGGCGGCCTGCTGCACCACGCCCCGTCGCTGCTGGCCTTCACCAACCCGACGGTCAACTCGTACCGCCGGCTGGTGCCGGGCTTCGAGGCGCCGGTCAACCTGGTCTACTCGCAGCGCAACCGCTCCGCCTGCACCCGCATCCCGGTGACCGGCAGCAACCCGAAGGCCAAGCGGGTCGAGTTCCGCGTGCCGGACCCGTCGGCCAACGTCTACCTGGCCTTCTCGGCGATGATGATGGCCGGCCTGGACGGCATCAAGAGCAAGATCGAGCCGCCGGCACCGATCGACAAGGACCTCTACGACCTCCCGCCGGAGGAGTGGGGCGACGTCAAGCAGGTGCCGGGCTCGCTGTCGGCCGTGCTCGACAGCCTGGAGGCCGACCACGACTACCTGCTCGACGGCGGGGTGTTCACGCCCGACCTGATCTCCACCTGGATCGAGTGGAAGCGCACCAACGAGGTCGACCCGGTGCGCCTGCGCCCGACCCCGCACGAGTTCGCCATGTACTTCGACTGCTGACGCACCAGCAGCCGCGTACGGAAGAAGGCCCCGGGTCCGCCCGGGGCCTTCTTCCGTGTGCGCCGACGATGCGTCGGGCAGGGCAGGAAACGCCCTCAACGCCTGCATCCGCTGGCGCGACCAGCATGCCGACCGAGATTCGGATTCGCGATGACCTGCGGGATCCGTCACGGTGTCCGTCGGCGGAGGATCCCGATGTCACAGACGACTCAGCTCGACAGGGCCAGACGACCATTCCACCCACGGACCACCAACGCCCCCACGGAGCGCGGCTCCCCCGTGCCAGGCCGCTGACCACGCCGCATCCGCACCGGCCGGGCCGGCTCCACGGCTCACGCTGGGCGTAACGGACACCGATATACCTTCGCATCCGTTATATTGCGGAGCGTGGACACACCGTTGCGCGAACCCACCTTCCTGATCCTCACCGCGCTGGCCGGCCAGCCGATGCACGGCTACGGCCTGATCGGCGAGGTCGCCGCCCTCTCCGACGGACGCGTGTCGCTGCGGCCGGGCACCCTCTACGGCGCGCTCGACCGGCTGGTCGACGCCGGCCTGGTGGAGGTAGACCGCGAGGAGGTCGTGGACGGCCGGCTGCGCCGCTACTACCGCCTCTCTCCCGCGGGCGACGCCACGCTGACCGCCGAGACCGAGCGCCTGCGCCGCAACGTCGAGGCGGCCACCGCCCGGCTGCGCGCCCGCGCGGTGCGGCCGTTGGCTCCGCGTACCGCCGGGGGTTTGGCATGAGCGACCTGGAGCGGCGCTACCACCGCCTGCTGCGGGCCTACCCGGCCGAGTACCGCCGGGCGCGCGGCGCGGAGATCGTCGGCACGTACCTCGACCTGGCCAGCCCGGGGCGGCGCTGGCCCTCGCCCGGGGACGCCGCGGACCTGCTGCGCGGCGGCCTGCGCCAGCGGCTGCGGGCCGCCGGGGCCGCCGACCTCATTCCGGGCGTACGCCTCGCCGCCGTCCTTGCCTTCCTCACCGCGACCGCCCTGGCGGGGGCCTGGTCGGGGCTGGAACTGCATCCCCCGATGGCGCAGTGGGGCGTGCCGCACGTCGGACCGTTCGTCTCCATCGGGATCGGGGTGTGGGCCGCCTGGCTGCTCGCCGCGGCGGTGCACGCGGTGGCGCCGGGTGGGTGGACCCGCCACGCCGTGGCCCTCGCCCTGCTGCTCACCGTCGCGGCCGTGCCGGTCGCGGCCCTCGCCGGCCTGCCCCGGCCGCCGCTGTTCGTGCTGCTGCCGCAGGTCGGGCTGGGGCTGATCGCACTCGGTCTCCCGAAGCGGCAGCCCATGCCGGTCCGGTCGGCGCCCCTGCTCGCCGCCGTCGCCGCCGGCCTCACGAGTGTCAACCTGCTACCCCGCTACGACTCCTACGTCAGCTACCACGGCTGGACGGCCAGCGGGGTGCTGCCCACCGCCGCCGTGGCCCTGCTCGTTCTGGTGCTGCTGCTCGGCGCGGGACTGGCCCTGCGGGCCGATTACCGGGGCGGCTGGGCGCTGCTGGTGCTGCTGACCCCGATCGGCCTGCTCTTCCTGGACCCGCTGGCCGGCGCGGTCGACGGCAACATGCACGGTGCGCCCAACCCGGGATGGGACGCGCTCGCCGCGACGGCCGTCGCGGTCGGCCTGGTCGGCCCCGCGCTGCTGCCGCTGGCGATCGCCCTGCGCAGGCGGATGCGCCGGCCCGGCCCGGTCCGATCCGGCGACCGCTGCCCGACCTGCGGACGCACCGCCGAGCGGGCCCCGTAGACCACGGCGGCGGCACCCTCGCACGCAGCGGAGCCGCCGACTCGGCCACCGGCACAGCGGGCCTTCAGCCGGGACGCGCGGCACCGGTCCGGCGCAGCCGGAGCAGGCCCCACGCCGCCAGCCCGGCCGCCAGCGCGGTCATCGCCAGCGCGCCCGGAGCCTTGGTGAACCGGGCCAGGTTGGTGCCGTCGGGCAGGGCGAGGAAGGCCGCCGCCGCGCAGGGCGCCGCGAACCAGGTGGTCCGCCTCGCGGCGACCGCGAGCAGCGCCAGCGGCCAGGTGGCGTACCAGGGGTGGAAGACCGGGGCCAGCACGACCGTGGCGGCCAGCGCCAGGCCGGCGCCGAGCAGGGCGACCCGGGGGCGGGCGGCGTCCGGGTGGGCCGCCCGCTGCCGGACGTCGTCGCGGCGGCGCAGCCCCGTCCAGGCCCGCCACCACAGCGCCGCCACCGCCACCGCGAGCAGCAGCAGCGCCGCCGCGCGGGTGACCGGCACCGCGCCCGGCTCCCGGCCGACGAGGCCGCCCGCGTAGTCGACGACGAAGCCGACCGCCGTCGGCGGGGAGGTCCACTGCTCGGAGTCTCCGCTGCGGGTCAGCCCGCCGACCCAGCCGAGCCCGAGGCCGGAGAGCAGCGAGGTGACCGCCACCGCGCCGAGCACCCCGCCGGCCAGCCAGCCGCCGTCGCGCAGCAGCGCCCGGACGGTGTGGCGGCCGCGCACCGCCGCCAGCGCCGCGAACGGGAGCACCACCACGGCGGTCGCCTTCACGGTCACCGCCAGCCCGAGCAGCGCCCCGGCCAGCAGCAGCGGCCCCGGCCTGCCGGGCCGGCGCAGGAGCACCAGCAGTCCCGGCAGGAGCAGGCCGAGCATCACCGCGTCGTTGTGCGCGCCGGCCACGAGGTGCACCCCGACCAGCGGGCTGGCCAGCGCCAGCCAGGCCGCCCGGCGGGTGGGCACGCCGGCGGCCCGGGCCAGCCCCGGCAGGCAGACGGCGGCCAGCAGCACCCCGGCGACCGCGAGCAGCCGGAACGCCACGATCGCGCCCACCAGGCCGCCGCCGAGGGTGACGGCGAGCGCGGCGAGCAGCACGAAGAACGGCCCGTACGGCGCGGGCGTGTCCCGCCAGATCGGCGCGACCGACTCCACCCAGGGACAGCCGGCCTCGGCGACGCCGGTGGCGTACGGGTCGACGCCGTGCGCGTACGCCCAGCCCTGGCAGGCGTAGGAGTGGACGTCCCGGCTGCCCAGCGGCGGGGCGGCCAGCAACGGCAGCGCCCACAGCCCGGCGGTCAGGTACGCCCACCGCGTCGACGGCGCGCCCCGGCGCAGCGCCCACCAGGCGCCGACCATCAGCCCGGTGCCGCCCAGCCACAGCGCGACGACCCACGGCCCATCGCCGGGGCCCGGAACACCGGTGGCTCGGGGCAGCGCGCCGCCCAGCCAGCCGGCGACGGCCAGCAGCACCGCCCCGACCAGGCCGGCGTAGCGGGCGAACCGGGCGACACCGGGCGACGCCGGCGGGGTGCCGGGAGCGGTCACCGGCGGCCCTCTCCTCAGTCCACGGCGGCCGGTCGACGGGCCGCCCGGGCCGACCGTACCAAGCGGACCACCACCACGATCACGAACAGCGTCATCAGCGGCGCCCCGACGGTCTTGGTGTACCGGGGCAGCCCCGTGCCGTCGGCGAGCACCAGGAACGACGAGACGATCGCGACCACCGCGAACCAGCCGGTGCGCCGCGCCGTGGCCGCGAGCACAGCCAGCGGCCAGGTCCAGTACCAGGGGTGGAAGAGCGGGGCGAGGGCGACGGTGGCGGCGAGCGCCAGGCCGGCGTGCCAGATCGGCTCCCGGTGGCGGGCCCGCCACCACAGCCAGAGCAGCACCAGCGCCAGCGCCGCCATGCCGATCCCCCGGGTGACCGGCAGCGGGTCGCCGTGCCAGCCGAAGGGCGCGGCGAGGTAGGCGACGGTCTGCCCCACCGCCGTCGGCGGCGAGGTCCAGGCGATCACCAGGCCGCCCTGCTCCAGCCCGGTGATCCAGCCGAAGCCCAGGCCGGTGGCGAGGGTCGCGCCGACCACGGCGGCGACCGCCCCGCCGACCACCCACCCGCCGTCGCGCACCAGCGCCCTGATCGAGTACGCCCCGACGATCGCGGCCAGCGCCGCGAACGGCACCACCACCAGCGCGGTCACCTTGATCGCGGCGGCCAGCCCGAGCAGCACTCCCCCGGCGAGCAGCGGGCCGGGGCGGCCGGGCCGGGACACCACCACCGCCAGGCCGGCGACGAGCAGCCCCACCATCAGCGCGTCGTTGTGCGCCCCCGAGATCAGGTGCACCCCGACCAGCGGCGAGCCCAGCGCCAGCCAGACCGCCCTGCCGGCCGGTACGCCGCAGCGCCGGGCCAGCACGGGCAGGCTTGCCGCCGTCAGCCCCACCCCGACGACGGCGAGCAGCCGGAACAGCACGATGCTGCCGACCAGTGACCCGGTCGCCTCGACCACCGCCCCGGCGATCAGCACGAACAGCGGCCCGTACGGGGCCGAGGTGTCCCGCCAGATGTACGAGATGGTGTCCAGCCACGGGCACGGCAGCGCCGACACGCCCTGCTCGTACGGGTTGATCCCGCCCGAGTAGCTCGCCCCCTGGCAGGCGTACGCGTAGACGTCCCGGCTGCCCAGCGGCGGCGTGAGGAGCAGCGGCAGCAGCCAGAGCCCGACGGTCACCAGCGCCCAGCCGGTCGACGGCACCCGGTCGCGCAGCGCCCACCAGGCGTACGCCATCAGGCCGGTGCCGACCGCCCAGGTGGCGATGATCAGCGGGCCGTGCGGGCCCTGCCAGATGCTGACCGGGGTGGGGCGCAGGTCGCCGTCGGGGAACGCGCCGCCGAGGAACGCGGCCACGGCGAGCAGCGTCGAGCCGGCGAGGCCGAGCCAGCGCGCGAGGTGGTGAGGCACGCCGGACATGCTGCCAGTACGGTGGTCGCGGTACGGAGGTGGGCATGCGGCGCAGTCGGGTGGTGGCGGTGGCCGCCGCGTCCGCCGTGCTCCTCGGGGTGGCCCACGTCGCCCTCCCGCCGACCGGCTCCGACCTCGCCGCGCAGGTCGCGCGGGCCGACTTCTTCGCCGCCCACGGCCTCGCCCCGGTGGACCTGCGCTGGTACGGCGGCGTGCAGCAGTTCGGCTACAGCCTGCTCTCCCAGCCGGTGATGGCGCTGCTCGGGGTGCGGGTCACCGGCGCGCTGGCCCTCGTGGCGGCGGCCACCGCGTTCGCGGCGCTGCTGGTGCGCACCGGGGTGCCCCGCCCGCTGCTCGGCAGCCTCGTCGGGGTGCTCACCATCGCCGGCAACCTGGTCTCGGGCCGGGTGACGTACGGCCTCGGCGTGGCCCTCGGCCTCGGCGCGCTGCTCGCCCTCACCCTCCCCCGGGACCCCGCCGACGCCGACGCTGGCGCGGAGCGGCGGGCGCGGCGCCGGCGGCTCGGGCGGCTCGGGCTGGCGGCGGCCGGGGCGCTGCTGGCCTCGGCGACGAGCCCGGTCGCGGGCCTCTTCGTCGGCCTGGCCGGCGCGGCGCTGCTGCTGACCCGCCGGTACGCCGACGGCCTGGTGCTCGGCGTCGCCGCCGCGCTGCCGCTCGGGCTGACCGCCCTGCTCTTCGGCGACGGCGGCTGGATGAACATCAGCCGCACCGACACCGTGCGCGCCGTGCTGACCAGCCTGCTCGTGGCCGCGCTGGTGGGCTACCGGCCGGTGCGGGTGGGGGCGCTGCTCTCGGCGGCCGGGGTGCTGGCGGCGGCGCTGGTGCACACCCCGGTCGGGCTGAACGCCACCCGGCTGGCCGTCATGTTCGCCCTGCCCCTGCTGGCCGCCGCCAGCAC
>NZ_JBPQTK010000085.1:0-26592 GCF_051386315.1 Micromonospora sp. URMC 107 | reverse complement strand
GGTGGGGTGGGTGGGGTGGCGATGGCGTGCAGGAGGTGCCTGGCGTCGGTCACCTGGTCCTGTGCCGTGGCCGCCTGGGGGCTCTCGGCGGCGATGGCGTCGGCGATGCGGTTGGCGAGTTCGATTTGGTGGCGGAGCTTGTCGTCGCCGCTGGGTACGGCGTGCAGGGCGCGGTGCGCCAGGGCGGCTATGTGACGGGCGAGGGCGTCGGGGGCGTCGGCGGGGTCGAGCTTGTGGTGCTGAATGAGGGCGGGGTCGACGTGCTGGAGGCGGCCGGCCAGCTCACGGGTGATGAGGTGCTCGTAAATGCCCCGCTCAAGATCCGCCACCTGGGCAAGGTAGCCACCCTCAGGTCACATGGCTATCCCTGCGGCACGGTTTTAGAAAGGCTGTCAGGTACTGGACAATTCGTTCCGAGTAGTCCGGCCAGTGCGCACCATCCGCCAGCACCTGGCGCGCACATACCCTTACCGGTGCAGAATGCAGAGCGCTTCCAGTTGCCTGAACTGGAGGAACAATTAGCTTTCAGACGCTAGCTGCGCCGAGCAGGGCGACGCCCTCACCATCGCCCTCGACAACCACCGCCCCGAGGACGACGTGTACGTCTGCGGGCCGCCGCCGATGCTCGCCGGCGCGCGGCTGCGGCTGCTCGCCGCCGGGGTGCCCGCCGGCCGCATCCACCTGCCGTCGGAGATGGTCCCCTGACGGCCAGCTCCGCAAGCCGGCGCGCGGCTCGACGGGTCAGGCGCCGGGCGGCTGGTACGGGACGTGCATCCGGAGCGCCTCGTCCACCTCTTCGGCAGTCAGCAGCGGGCTGATCCGCGTGTCCAGGCCGCGAGCCGCCCGGATGGTGACGGCCAGGGCGGCGGCGGTGGTGTGGTCCGGAAGATCGCACACCACGTAGGTGTCGTACTGGCCGAACCCGAAGTACATCGCCTCCATCTGGCCACCGGAGTTCTCGATCAACGCGCGGATCACCTCGGCGCGTTTCGTCCCGCCGTCCTGCCTCAACCCGTTGAGCCCCTCGACCGTGTAGGTCGACGTGAGCAGGAACTTCGCCATCCGGGCATCACCTCCAGATTCCGGCCGCGGGTACCCGATGTGACGGTGGATAGTCCTGCCCCTCCTCGGCGAGGCCAGCCGGTGCGCGTGCGGCCTTCGGGACGCCGGTTCCCGACGGCCTGTGCTCAGCAGAGGCCGGGCCGGTAGCTTCTGGGGATGCCCGACACCATTCACGACGACCTGCTGGCCGGCTTCACCCCCGCCCAGCCGTACACCACAGAGGCCGCGGCCGCCGCGCCCGCATCGCCGGGCGTGCACCTGGTCCTTGAGGGCTCGGAAGTGATCTACGTCGGCTTCACGGGCAACCTGCGCAACCGGCTCCGGCAGCACCTGACCGGCAACCGTGACTCTTCCGTGCTGCACCAGCAGGTCGGTCACGAACTCGACAAGCCCGGTGCGGTGGCGACGGCGGCGGACATCGCCGCCCGGCTCGCCCGGTGCGAGGTCCGCTGGCGGGAGGACGACAACCCGCAGGCTACGAAGGAAGCCCTGGTCCTGGCCCTGAAGCCGCGCTTCAACCGGCAGGTGCCGAAGCCGCGCCACTCAGCCGACGACGAGGCATAGCGGGACCCTCTACAGTCGACGGTCTCATCGACACCGACGGCGAGAGGGCACCGATGCGGATCGGCATCAACACGTGGGCGTGGGCGGCACCGCTGACCGACGAGGCGCTCGCCCGGCTGGCCCCACGGATCCGGGCGTGGGGCTTCGACGCCGTCGAGCTGACCTTCCAGGCGCCGGGGGACTGGGATCCCGCGAGGGCCGCCGACCTGCTCGCCGGGCTGGGGCTGGCCCCCGCCGTCTGCGCCGGCCTGCTGCCCGAGCACGACCTGCTCGCCGACGACGAGGAGGTCGTGCGGCGTACGGAGGAGTTCGTGCGGCACTGCGTGCGGGCCGCGAGCCGGGTGGGGGCCGCCGTGGTGGCGGGCCCGCTCTACGCCCCGGCCGGTCGACGGTGGCTGCTCGACGCGGACGCCCGGCGGGCCACGGTCGCCCGCCTCGTGCGGCGGCTCCGGCCGCTGGCCGACGAGGCCGCCGGGCAGGGCGTGACGATCGCCCTCGAACCGCTCAACCGGTTCGAGACGAGCCTGCTCAACACCGTCGACCAGGCGCTGGAGGTGGTGGCCGGGATCCCCGGCCTGGGCCTCGCGCTGGACACCTTCCACCTCAACATCGAGGAGCGCGACCTGCCGGCCGCCATCCGGCTGGCCGGCGACCGTCTCGCCCACGTCCAGGTGTGCGGCAACGACCGCGGGGCGCCCGGCGGGGACCACCTCGACTGGCCGGGCATGTTCGACGCCCTGACCGGCATCGGCTACGCCGGCCAGGTGAACATCGAGTCGTTCACCGCCGAGGCCCTGGCCGTGCCGATGTCCGTGTGGCGGCCCCTCGCCGCCGACCCCGACACCCTCGCCGTCGAGGGGTTGGCCTTCCTGCGCGGCCTGACCGGGGCACGGCGTCACCGCTCGGCGGCGGGGCAGGCGTAATGTCCCGGTGATCCAGGTGGGAGGTGGGGTCGTGCGGACGAGGCTGGAGGTGCCGCCGGCGGTCGAGGCCGAGCGGGTCGTCACCGCCGTACTGGCCGACCTGCGCTCCGGCGAGCATCGCGGGGTGGTGGTCGACTCGCCGCCGGGGGCCGGCAAGTCGACCCTGGTGGTGCGCGCCGCCGTCGAGCTGGCCGCCGCCGGCGAGCCGCTGATCATCGTCGCGCAGACCAACGAGCAGGTCGACGACCTCATCGACCGCCTGGCGCGCAAGGCGCCCGAGCTGCGCATCGGGCGGCTCTCCGCCGCCGACTACCGGCCGTCCGAGCGGGTGCGGGGCCACGAGACGGTCCGGGTCGCCGCGAAGGTCGCCGACCTCGGCGGTCCGGCCGTCATCATCGGTACGGCCGCCAAGTGGGCCACTGTCGCCGAGGGCACCTGGCCGTGGGCGATCGTGGACGAGGCGTACCAGATGCGGTCGGACGCCCTGCTGCGCGTGGCCGGTCGGTTCGAACGGGCGCTGTTCGTCGGCGATCCCGGTCAGCTCGACCCGTTCTCGACCGTGGAGACGGGGCGCTGGACGGGCCTGACCTGGGATCCGATGCAGTCGGCGGTGGCCGTGCTGCTGCGACACAACCCGGAGCTGCCGGTGCACCGGCTGCCGGTGTCGTGGCGGCTGCCCGCCTCGGCGGCGTCGGTGGTCGCGGCGGCGTTCTACCCGTTCACCGGGTTCCGCGCCGGCACCGGCCCGGCCGACCGGGCGCTGCGCCTCGGCGAGCCCGGGGTCGGGGACGCCCTGGACCGGGCGGTGGAGCTGGCCGCCGCCACCGGCTGGGCGCTGCACGAGCTGCCGGCGCGGCAGACGCTGCGTACCGATGGCGAGGCCGCCTCGGCCTGCGCGGCCCTGGCGCTGCGGGTGCTCCAGCGGGGCGCGGTCGCCGTCAGCGAGCACGCGCCGCAGGGCGCGCCCGTCACCGCCGACCGGATCGCCGTCGGGGCCGCCCACCGCGACCAGGTCGCGGCCATCCGCGCGCACCTGGGCCCGGCGGGGGCCGGCATCACCGTCGACACCGCCAACCGGCTCCAGGGCCGGGAGTACGACGTGACGATCGTGCTGCACCCGCTGTCGGGGCGGCGGGACGCCACCGCGTTCCACCTGGAGTCGGGGCGGCTCTGTGTGCTGACGTCGCGGCACCGCCAGGCGTGCATCGTGGTGGCGCGCGCCGGGATCGGCGCGCTGCTGGACGCCCACCCGTCGACGGAGACCGTGCACCTCGACGTGCCGGTCAAGTTCCCCGACGGCTGGGAGGCGAACCAGACGATCCTCGCGCTGCTCGCCGGCACGACGTCGACCACCTGACCCGGCCGCCCGCCGTCGGCGGCGTCCGCACGTCTCCACCGCGTGCGATCCGCCCGGCGCCGCAACTGCCAGGAAATTTGCATACGGCAATGTGACGCCGGTTGGAAACCTTCGAAATGGGCGTTGTCAACATGGTGCGCATTTGCTGTCTCGTCACCGATGGTGATCAGCGCGTGACGATTCCTATTCTGACCATGGTGCCACCGATCGCCGTGGCCCGACCCGTGTTCCGCCGGCCCACCTGGCCGGCGCTCCCGTCGATCGTCCCCTGCGCGCCCACATCGCGAGGTGTCGAATGGTCAGTGCAATTCGTTTCCGTGCCGCCCTCGCGGCGGTTCTCGTCTGCGCCCTGGTCCTGGTGACCGCGCCCGCGTCGGCGTCCGCCGGCGCACGCGACCGGGCCGCCGCCCGGGAGGAGATGCGGCGGTACCTGTCGACGCATCCCGGCGGCACGCCCATCAACGACAACGAGATCAGTTACGGCGGTGGCACGTTCGTCGTCACGCTGCGCGCCCCGGTGGGGACGTACGGCATGGCCGACTGCCCGCAGGGCTGGTTCTGCTTCTACGACCGGCCCAGCTTCGGCTATCCCCGGGGCCGCCTCTCCGACTGCGGCCGGCAGAGCCTGTTCACCTGGCAGTGGCAGTACCGCGTCGAGTCGGCCCACTACAACATCGCCAGCGGATCCGTCTCGTTCTACTACCACGGCACCCGGCTCTTCGACGTCGGCGCGGCGAACCGGGTCCGCAGCGACGCGGCCCCCTACCGGAACTGGGCCAACTACGTCGAGCGCCGCTGCGTCTGACGCGCCTTCCCGCCAACCCGGGCCGAGGCGCGCGGCCACCGGCCGGCACAGGGCGGGGGCCCGAGGGGTGTCAGCGGCACCGGCCGGCCGTGCTGGAGTCCGTCCGCGTCCGGTCCAGGAAGAGCTGGTAGCCGAGGGTCACGTTTCCGGCGACGATCGTCGTCTGGTGGCTGAGCAGCTCCCCGCTGTCCTGGTCGAACTGGAGCGTCTCCCGCCGCCCCTGGCCGTCGTCGGCGCTGAACGCCAGGCCCGGCCGGTCGCCCCAGTCGGGGTAGCTGCCCCGGACCGCGATGCCCGGTGTCGTCGCCAGCACGTGGAGCAGGGCGGAGCGCTGTCCCGGCCCGAGGAGGTGGTACCGCTGGAGGCGGCTGACCAGCTCCATCAGGCCGGCGGCGTTGCGCAGCTCCGGCGGCAGCTCGTCCAGCTGCGCCGTGAGTTGCTCGCGCAGCTCCGTCGGGTCGGCGGACGGCTCGGGTGGGATCTCCGTCAGCTCCCCCTCCCGGTACCGGGACACCTGCGGCTCGGTCGAGCGCCGGCCGGCCACGACGGGGGTGACGACCCGCCGGCCGGACCGTTTCCGGCTCCACGCGAGCTGCTCGTCCCGGTAGGTGCCGGGGTCGACCCCCGGCGCGAGGTTCGCCGGGGGCGACCAGACCCGCAGGCAGATCAAGGTGTACGGGCCCTCCGCCGCCGAGGACGGGCGGCCGGCGACCGCGAGGGCGAGGTCGGCGAGTTGGGTGCTCGCGTCGACGCTCGCCGGTGAGCTCTCCGTCGGCGGCGTCACGGGACGGATGTGCAGCCCGATGGGCGACCGGTCGCCTCCGTGGAGCACGACGACGACGCCGACGGTGACCAGCGATACCAGGGAGACCCCGCCCATCAGCGCCGCCAGCACCCGCAGCCGGGACCGCGGCGGGTGCGCCCGGCGGCGCGCCGGTCGGAGCGCGACGGACTCGGGGGCGAGAGGCCGGCGGGGGCGCGGGATGCCCTCCGCCTCTCCCGGGGAGCCGGTCCGGTGCGGGGGCGCGGCCCGGCGTCGTGTCCGCGCCTGCGTGCGGGCATGGCGCGGCCCGGCGGTTCGGGCGGCGCCGACCGGGCGGCCCGCCGTCGCCACGGTCGGCTCGCCGCCCGCCGGGACGTGGCCGTGGAAGCCCGAGGTGGTGCTCCGCTCGCCCGGCGGGCGCAGGCCGGTGGCGGCTCCGTGGCAGCCCGGATGGGCCGAGCCGGACGTCTGCCACTCGGGTATGGGCACCACCCCGTACGTCCACACCAATGGCGCGGGGTCGCCGGGCAATCCGGGCCGCTCGGGCCACGCGCCGTCGGTCGCGGCGGCGCGGGCCGGCGGGTGCGACCGTCGGGCCGCGGCCTCGAACGGTCCGGGCCGCCCGTCGTCCAGGTCCGCCGGTCGGGAGTGGAGATCGCCGCGCATCCCGACCGTCGGCGGTACGGGCGTCGGCCGGGGCGGCGCCACGTCGGGCCGGCACTCCCGCCGGTACGCCTCGGCCGCCTCGGCGGCCAGCCGGAGGTACCACGCCCGGCCCCGCGGCCCGGCGTTGTCGTAGGTGCAGCTGATCAGCGCCTGGCTGACCAACGAGAGCAGGTACTGCGCCCGCCAGCTCGCGCCGGCCCAGCGACTTCTCGACACGTAGGTCGTGCCGACCGCGTAGCAGGACCTGATCACCTTGGTCAGCAGTAGGGGCAGCCGTTCGGAGGCATCCTCCGCCGGGTCGATGAGCAGTGCCCGCAGCGCGGCGGCCCGTACGTCGCCGAGACCCTCCGCCACCTCGGGCAGGACGGCGTCCAGCAGCAGGATCACCAGGTCGCGGGTGAGCGGCGCGTCCTCGGCGAAGCGGGCGACGTCTACCAGGCAGAACTCGTCGACCCGGACCACGCCCTGGCGGGAGGCGGGATAGAGGACGTTGTCGCGGTGCGGGTCGCCGTGCGACGCCCCGCACCGCTGGTCCAGTTCGTCGTCGCCGAAGGGGGAGCCCGCTGCGGCGAGGCGCAGCGGGTTGGGCAGCGCGGCGTCGCCCGCCACCCGGAACCAGTCCGCGTCCGGGTCGGCCAGGCCGAGCGTCCGGGTCGACTCCAGGATCTCCGGCCACGCGCCGGCGTCGGCCAGTTCCCGCCGCACGAATTCGCTGACGGTGGTCCGGCTCGTCCGCTGCTCCCGGCGGCACCAGCCGAGGAGGCGGTCGACGAGGGTCGGGTAGGCCTCGGTGAGCTGGGCGTCCGGCACGTCGGCGAGGGAGACCACCCGCTCCGCGCCGTGGGCCACGTCCTGAAACATCAGGAATCGGCCGTCACCGACCGGATGGCGGGGGTACGGCTGCCGGACGAGGTGGCGCTCCGCGAACTCCGGGTCGGCGCGCAGCGCCGCCTGGTGCCGGGCCGTCTCCTCTCCGGAGCGCCGGTCCGGCAGCACCTTGACGTAGAGCTCCTCCGCGTCGCGGCCGTCGGGTCCACCGATGATGACGCGCTCGAGGTGGGCGCCGCTGCGTCCGCGGTGCCGCTTGGCGTGCAGGGACCTGCGCCACGTGGCGCCCCGGCCGTGCGCCCACTCGTGCAGGGCAGCCTCGGCTGTCGTATCCAGCGCGTAGTTTCCGGGGTCGTCGAGACCGTCGCCCATGTCCGTCGTTGGACCTTCCACGAGGAGTGAAAGAAGGGGGCGGACGAGCGGGGGTGGTCGTCCGTCGGGGCCGCACCGGTGAGGCGCACAGGGAAAGGTACCTCAGCTTTCCGGGCGAACGCGTCACATGTTCGCGCTTGGGAACCAACCTACCCATAGGTAACCAGATGATCACATCGGGACCTCAGCCGCGTACGGTCAGTGACATCGAAGAGCGTTCATCGGCTGATCGGCGGGTCGGCGAGCTGATTCCCAGCTCAGGCCTCCGATGTAGGGCTGGGGCGGCGCCCCCTTCGCGGCCGGCGCGGGTCGCGGCGCGTACGCCCGGCAGCGGGTGGCCCGGCGCTCGGGGTCGGGGTGGACCCTCGGCGTGACGCGGAGTGAAAGTTCCGTCGGCGTGTCGGCGAGGCCGGCCGCGACGGCCGCACCTGCGCTCCGCCCCTGGATGTCGCGCCGCCCCCGGGCGGATCAGTCGACTACTTGACGTAGTCGGTTTGGAGATAATGCCTGGTCGGGCGACTACCTAGCGTGAGGGCGTCAACCGCAACGCCTCGTACCGGCCAAACCTGACAACCAGGGAGGCCATCGCCGAGGCGACAGACAGGAGAGTTCCATGTCAGCTCAGGCAGCAGCCCGCCGGCGCCGACCCCGCGCCCTCACCCTCGTCCTCGGCGTCGCCGTGGCGGCCGCGGTGGTCGTCCCCGCCGCTCCCGCGTCGGCCGCCGTCCCCGGCCTCGTCCGGATCGCCGTGACAAGCGCCAGCAACTCGAACGACTTCCGCAGCGTCACGGCGACCTGCCCGGTGGGCAAGGTGCTGACCGGGACCGGTTACGAGCTCAACGGGGCGACGGGCGAGGCGGTGGTCGACGACCTGCGCCCCAACGGCGGCCCGGCCGTCGCGCCGACCGCCGTGACCGTCGGGGCGTACGAGGCCGAGGCGTTCGCCGGAAACTGGTCCCTCACCGCGTTCGCGATCTGCGCCAACCCGGTCGCGGGCCTGGTGCGGGTCTCGGCGTCCAGCGCCAGCAACTCGAACGACTTCCGCAGTGTCACGGCGACCTGCCCGGTGGGCAAGGTGCTGACCGGGACGGGGCACGAACTCAACGGCATCATGGGCGAGGGCGTGGTCGACGACTTCCGTCCGAACGGCTGCCCGGCCGTCGCGCCGACCGCCGTGACCGTCGGGGCGTACGAGGCCGACGCCTTCGCCGGCAACTGGTCCGCGACGGCGTACGCGATCTGCGCGAGCCCTCTCGCCGGCCTGGTCCGCACCTCCGCGGTGAGCCCCAGTGACTCGAACGACTTCCACAGCGTCACGGCGGCCTGCCCGCTCGGAAAGGTGCTGACCGGGGCGGGCTACGAGCTCAACGGCATCATGGGCGAGGGCGTCGTCGACGACTTCCGGCCCAACGGTGGCCCGGCCGCCGCCCCGGCCGCCGTCACCTCCGGCGCGTACGAGGAGGACGTGTTCACCGGCAACTGGACCAACACCGCGTACGCCATCTGCGCGACGGCGTAGTCACCGCCGCCGGCCGGTGGCGCCGTCCGACCGGGACGGTGCCACCGGCCGGCCCGTGCGCGTTGGCGCCGGTCGTGGTCCCTGCGCGTCCGCGCCGGCCGGCCTGTCGTGTTCGCGCCGGTCGCGGTCGCCGGGCTTCAGGCGAACGTGTCGCCGAACTCGCGCACCCCGTCGACGTCGAGGGTGATCCGGCTGTTGTCGGTCCACTGGCCGGTGGCGGCGCGCCAGCTGGGGTCGTCGCGCTCGTCGATGTCGGTCCAGCCGGGCCGGTGGTGGCGCAGCTGGATCGGCCCGGACGACGCGCCCGGGGCGAGGACGCCGCCGGTGAAGGTCAGCTCCACCCAGCCGGGGATCGGCGTGCCCGGCAGCGGGTACCGGGTCGGCGTCGGGCTCGGCGTCGGCGGGCCGCCGGGCGGCAGGGGCGGCGGGAAGAACGTCATGGTGCGCCGGATCCGGTCGCAGCCCAGCGCCGCCCAGTCGCAGTTGAGCACCAGGGAGGTGTCGCCGCCCTCGAACACCAGGTGGTAGCGCACCCGCACCGTGGCGAGGTCCAGCGGCCCGGTGCCGGTGTTGGTGACCTGGAGGACGTGCTGGATCTGGTTGTCCGTCGGCGACCAGTCGAGGTTGAGGTAGCTGACCTTCGCCCGCCCGTACGCCGTGCGGACCGGGGTGACGGGGGAGGGGTCGGAGTGGCCGCCGAGCGTGTAGGCGCTGACGACGAGGCGGTACTCGCTGCCCGGGGCCAGGTTGGTCAGCGTGAGGGTGGTGGCGGTCGTGCTGCCGAGGCTCCGGTAGACGTGCGGGCCCAGCTGCGCCCGCACCTCGTACGTGATCGGTTCCTCGCCGGCCGGCTCGCCCACCCAGGTGGAGGGCGTCCAGGAGAGAGTGAGGTGGTGTGGCCGGTCGACCACGACGACGGGGCTGCCGGGCGTGGTGAGCGCGGGGGTGTCGTCCGCCCGCGCGGCGCCGACGGCGAGCGGGCTCAGCAGCGCGGCGAGGACGGCGACGGTGGTGACGCGGCGGACACGCATGGTGGCGATGCTACGAGCATGAATGGATGCTTATCAATCGTTAGGCTTCGCCCCGTCGTCGGCTTCTGCTGCCTCCCCCCTAAGCGATCACGCGAGGACGCCGATGACCCACACATCGGACGCCGCTGCGGGCACCAGCGGCCGGGCCGAATACCAGCGGGTCACGTCTGCTCGGCTGCGGGACCGGGAACCGCTCGCCGGAAACCGACCTTCGCCTCGGGGAACGCGTCCCGCAGCGTGGTGAGGGTCGGCTCAGTGTTCCGGCCCCACACCTTGCGCACCACCCACGTCCGCCCGTCCTGCACCAACGCGTGTTCTGTGAACCAGCGGCTGACCTCCACGCCCGGGTACTGCTCGGCGAGGGCAACCTGCACCTCATCGTCGCTGTGGTGCTCACCCTCGATCGGCCGGAACCGGCCCGGCGACAGTGCGCCCCCGATCGCCGCCGCCGGCACTCCTCGCTGGATGAGCTTCTCGATCATCAGCCGCACCGCGCGGCGCTTGTTCTCGTCCGGCAGCACCTGACCGTCGACGACGATGTGGTACCTCGTCCAGTCTCGGTTGTCGGTGCCGCGACGCTCCTGCTCGGCAACCTTGCGACCCACCCGGATCTGGTAGTCGGCGGCCTCGGGGAGCGGGATGACCTGCTGGATGTCCAGCAAGATCCGTCCGTCGATGCGGTACGGGATGAGTCGGACGCAGCGTACGTCCATGCCGTCGAAGCGGTTGAGCCAGAGCACGGCGGTGGTCAGTTCCCGCCCGAAGTCTGCCGATACCAACAGGATCCGCACGTCCGAGGAGATGATGGGCGCCTCGTCGCTGTCGCTCAGGTCGAGCCAGGCGAGCAGTTCCGCCCGGGCGTCGGCGTCCTCGTCGGGGCGGATCCGGGTCAGGTGGTCCTCGTAGGCCGTAACGACCTCGTCGAAACTCATCGCAGAGACCATGGCCGCGTACCGGAGTGCCTGCAACTCCATGTGCCCGCCGTCATCGGTGCGCTTGAGTTCGATAACGACCAGATGCCCGGCTGTGTCGACGGCCAGCAGGTCGATCCGGCGTCGGGAGTCCTCCCAGTTGCCGAACTCCTCGGCGACGACGAGCAGATCCGGGCTCAGCACCGTGATGTCGTCACGGAGCAGCCGCTGCAGATCGTTGCGTTCGTAGATGCCAAGGGCAGCGAAGCGGGCCGCGTCGTGGCGGCGCAGCCGGTCACCGTCAATCTCATACAGCGGCACGGGTACTCCTCGTGGGACGCGGTCAGGCCGGCGACGAGCCGACAACCGTGGAGATGACCGCCGACATTCCGCCGGCCTGGTCGATGGCCCGGCGCAGCCGAAGCTGAGCGTCGATGAACCAGGCGATGTACTCGTGCCAACGATCGGTGTCGGCGATGTCGCCGTCGCGGTACTCGACGATGCGGCAGCCCTTGCGGCCCACAAGGGGCTCGAAGGACAGCCCGGGGCACAGCGGCTCGAGCTTTGTCCGGGCCGTAGCGAAGCGGGTGTCGTTTACGGCCGGATCACGGTGCTGGAAGAACATCTCGCTCCCCAGCCCGGCCTTCGCGAAGGTGCAGGCGTAGATGATGTCGCTGCTGCCGGTAGGCAGCGACAACCAGTTCTCCGGGCGCCCCTTGGTGGAAGCCGTCCAGTGCAGATTCTGCGTGCGGAGAGTCTCCAGGAACCTGCCCCAGAACTCCTGGTAGGCGAGGTTGCGGCTGCTCGTGGCGGCGTCGGCCTGCGCGATCGACCTAACCTGTTTACCCCAGTCATTGGGCTGTGCGACGAGGCGCAACAGCGGCGCTGGAACGGACTCGCCGATCCGAACAGCGGCGATCTCGATGCCGAAGAAACGGGTCTTCTCGTCGGTTCGTGTGTTCAACCAGTCGAGTGCCGCCCGGTGCTCCTCGCGGAACCCTGCTGCGAGCCACACGATGTTTACGGGATCCGTGCCGCCGGCATAGGTGAGCAACTGGCCCAGATGGCTGTGATCCGTCCGCTCCAGCTGATTCTCGATGATCACCTTTTCGCCGGTTGACTCGTCCACTCCGATGAGGTCGAGCCAGAAACCACCTACCGGATGCTCTGCGGCCGAAAGTGCCAGCTCCATGCCGAGCACCTTGCCGAGGACATCGGCATTCGCGAGCAGCCAGGGTGTGAAGCTGTGCGCCTCGTGCTTCCAGACCTCACGGATGTCCACACTGTCGAGCCGACCCAGCGCGGGGAGATCGCCGCTCCCATCCCCTGACGTCATGCCGGCGACCATATCGAGGCAGGGCATTCCGATGCTGCCCCGTGAGGGCTGGAACCGTCCCCGGCCGGCCTTACGTTGTTGCCGGGCTGGTTGCCCTTGTCCACTGATCGGACTGAACCCGGCTGACGCCAACATACGGGACGGCGACAGGGGGATCGGTTCACTAGCATCGCGCTTCCTTGGTCTACGTCGTGATCCGGGCCGGCTTCCCAGCGAGAGGAGCGGTGAGATGCAGCGCGATGACGAGAGCCAGTTTGGGCGGTTGCTCAGGGGCCCCTACTACGAGGCGGTGGTCGTGGCGAACCGCGCTTATCTGCAGGCCGCTGTTCCTGACGCCGCCGCTACGGAACGCGAGTACTGGACCCTGTCGTGTCTGCCAAACACCCGGAGCCGGCCTCGACGGCTCTCGGCTGTCTCGATGAAGACAATGGAGACGTTCGTCCTGCACGAACCGGCTGATGTGGACGATGGAGGGCGGCCCGAGGGTTTCGTCGTCGTGCGTCGGTCGATCCTCAAGCGGCACTGGCCCAGCGGACGGGCGCTCGGCCGGGCGTTCCCAGGGCTGACCGAGGAGCCGTCCGACTACGAGGACGCGGGAGAGGACCAGGCCAGGGTCCGTGGCCGGTACGACGAACTGATCGCTGCCCTGACCGACGAACGCTTCGCCTCCGCCGTCCGCGATCTGGTCACACCGCTGCTCTCGGTGCGGACGATGCAGGGCGCGGGCCACTGCCACGCTCTTGTCGACCACGTTCTGGGGCGTGCTGCCCACCCCGCAGCATGGGTCTACCCGGTCAACGAGGAGAGCGCGCCCTGGGGCTACCCCCAGGGCGCACTCGAGACGCTCCGTGGCTTCCGCGACGGCGATGTGGCTCAGTGGGAGCTTGCCTCGTGCTTCCACAAGATCAGGGCCGGAGACCGGATCTGGGTCTACGCCACGACTCCACACCAACGTCTGGCCGGCGCTGGCATGGCATGGTCCGACCCGTACGAGATCGTCAACGAGAACGGCGTCGATTGGCGGCTGGATATCCGATGGGACATCCCGCTCACTCGCTTTCTGCTGGCGAACGTCATCACGTCCTCCAACGTGCTGACAAAGCGGGTCCCGACCGTGCGGGCGATGAGGCCCGAAGAGGCCGCGAGGCTGGCGGACATCCTCAGCGACCACCAGGCGCCCCAACCGGCGAGCCTGCCGGAAGGTCGGCGGCGCCGGCTCGCCGAGGTCACTGCCAGACAGGGGCAGGCAGACTTCCGACGCCGACTCATCCTCGCGTATGGCGGCAGATGCGCGATCACCGACTGTGACGTCGAGGTGGTGCTCCAGGCGGCACACATCTCTCCGTACGACGGTCCATCGACGAACCGGGTCACCAATGGTCTGCTGCTCCGCGCAGACCTGCATAACCTCTTCGACCGGGGATACCTCTGGATCGACGGACACTACCGGGTGCGGGTCGCGGAAGGGCTGGACCACTACGCCGATCTTGACGGCCGGCCCCTCCGGCGGGTGGCCGCCGAGGCGCGACCGGACAAGAGAGCGCTGGCCGACCACCGTAACGAGAGGGTTCGGCGCGTGTACCGCTGATCCGGCTTCGCCACGCCTGCCAACGGAGTGGAGGCAGGCGTGGCCGGTGTCTGTGTGGACGCGATCGAGGCGATCCCCGGCAACCGAATAGCCGGCCGGCGCGTGGGCTTCGCCCCGCATCCGGTGGCGACCCTGTATGGGCCGGGCCAATTGCGTGTCGTTTCCGATCAGCGATTGGCGCTGTCGTCGTATGCCCGGACGACCTGGCGACAGTGGAGACCACCAACTCGGGAGAGCGTCGGGCGGCTCAGGCGCCGCCCTGGCGGTGGACCCGCCCCTCGCGGGCGACCGTGGACCGGTCGTGGTCGCGTTCCGTGCCCGCCGACCCGGTCGCGGTGCGCAGGTGCCGGGCCTTCGGCGAGTGCTCGACGGGCGAACCCTGGTGACCCCGGGCGCCGCTGCCGGGATGCCGTCGGCCGCGCGCCGACTCGCCGCCGGGATCGTGCTTGTTCTCCTTGTGACTACCCATGCGGGCCGCGTACCCGGTCCGCCGGTGGCTAGTCGTCGGGCCGGCGGCTCGGCGCGCGGGCCGTCGCCCCAGGGGTGGAGGCCCGCCGGCGACGCTCGGCGCGCCCAAGCGACGGTCCTACCGACGGGGCAGCTCGACAGCGCGGTGAAGCGGACATTCGGTCAGTCGTCGGCCCTGTCGGGCCGGAACTCCGCCGCGTAAAGGGCTCGCGATGTCCCACCGTTCCGCTACCGTCTGGGCGTCATGGATCCGCGGTACGACGAGGCCGTCATCGGGCGGGAGCATCCCGCGGGTCTGCTGCGCGCCGAGATCGACCGGGTGACCACCAGCCACGGCGGTCTGGTCCTCGTCGCCGGGGAGCCCGGCATCGGCAAGACGACGCTGGTCACGGCGGCGGCCGACGAGGCCCGCCGGCGGGGCGCGCTGGTGCTCGGTGCCGCCTGCTGGGATTCCGACAGCGCGCCCGGCTACTGGCCCTGGGTGCAGGTGCTGCGCGGCCTGCGCCGCGCGACCGACGACTGGGCGCTGGCCCGGGAGTCGGCCGAGCCGGGGCTGGCGGCCCTGCTGGGCGAGGCGACCGGCGGCATCGCCGGGGACCCGGCGGACGGCGACGCCGCGGCGGTCGACGGCACCGCCGGCGAGGCGGCCGGCCGCCCGGCCGGCGACGACCGCGCCGACCAGGAGGAGTTCGCGCTCCACGACGCGGTGACCACCGCGCTGGTCGCGGTCTCCCAGCGCCGACCGGTCGTGGTCGTGCTCGACGACCTGCACTGGGCCGACCCCGCCTCGATGCGGCTGCTGCGCTTCGCCGCCCAGCACACCTGGTTCGAGCGGCTGCTGCTGATCGGCACCTACCGCGACGCCGAGGTCGAGTCACCCGACCACCCGCTGCGCGGGCTGCTGATGCCGCTGGTGGCGAAGGCGACCACGCTCACCCTCACCGGCCTGTCCCGCGACGAGGTGGCCGCGCTGATGACCCGCGCGGCCGGTCGGGCACCCGACGCCGGTCTGCTCGACGAGGTGCACCGGCGCACCGGTGGCAACCCGTTCTACGTGGAGCAGACCGCCCGGATCTGGCGTGCCGACGGCCGGGTCGGCGCGATCCCGCCGGGCGTACGGGAGGCGGTGCGAGCCCGTCTCGCCCAGCTGCCGGCGGCGGTCGTCGAGGCGCTCACCGCCGCCGCCGTGCTGGGCCGGGAGTTCCACCGCCCGGTCCTCGCCGCCTGCGCGGGCACGTCCGCGGCCCAGGCCGACCGGCTCCTCGACCGGGCGGTGACCGCCCGGCTCGTGGTGTCCCGTGGCGGCGGCCGGTTCGCCTTCGTCCACGACCTCGTGCGGGAGACCCTCTACGACGCGCTGCCCGACGACGACCGGCGCTCCCGGCACGCCGCGGTCGTCCGGGCCGTCGAGAGCGCACCGGCGCTCGCCGAGCGGCTGATCCCCGCCGACCTGGCCCGGCACGCCCATCTCGCCGGCGCCCACCTCGACCCGTCCCGCGCCGCCGAGCTGCTGGTCGCCGCGGCCCGGGACGCGGGCGGTCGGTTGGCCGTGGACGAGTCCGTGGTCCACTTCCGCCGGGCGTTGGAGGTCGCCGCCGACCCCACCCAACGCGTGAAGATCATGATCGAGCTGGGCCAGCTGCTGCACCACTCGGGCGGGGGCGAGGAGGCCCGGCGGCTGCTGGCCGAGGCCACCACGCTGGCCGTGGCGGTCGACGATCCGGTGGTGCTGGCCCATGTCGCCCTCGTTGTCCACCGCCGTCACACCGACGGCCCCGGGCGTCTCACCGATCCGGAGGGCGTGCTGCGGGAGGCGTACCGGCGGTTGATCGGCGAGTCCGCGGGCGCCGTCCCGGTCGGCATGCTCGTCACCGACCTGATCGCCGCCACCGAATCCCTGGCGAGGCGCGGGCACGACGACGAGGCGCTCACCTTCAGCCTCTGGGCCCGCCACGACACCACGTGGGGGCTGGGCTCGGCCCGCGACCGCGCCGCGATCACCGCCGAGATCCGGGACGTGGCGCGCCGCGGCGGCGACCGGGAGACCGCGCTCTGGGCGACCGCGCTGCGCTGGGTCGCGCTGCTGGAGCTGGGCGACCCCCGTTACCACGACGAATTCACCACCTTCGTCACCGGCGCCCGCCGGGGCGACGCCCGGCACCGGGCCGCCGCCACCATGGACGACGCCATCATCGCGGCGTTCCGTGGCGACTTCGCCCGGGCCGACGAGTTGGCGGGCGAGCTGACCGGCCTGAGCGAGTGGGACAGCTCCGACTTCGCCTTCATGGGCCACCACCTGCGCTGGTCCCGACTGCACCTGCAGGGCCGGTCCGACGAGGTCGACGCCCTCCTCGACGGGTTCTCCTCGACCGGCTACCCCTATCCGGAACTCGTCCGGGGCGTCACCGCGGCCGAGCGCGGCGACGTCGAGGCGGCCCGACGGGTGGTTGCCGGCATCGAGGCCGCCGGCACGGCGTACCCGGGATCGGTGTCGCCGCTGTGGCTGCGGCTGCGCGCCGGGGTCGCCGCCGCGAGCCGCGACCCCCGGCGCTGCGCCGAGGCCCGGGAGGCGCTGCGACCGCACCGCGGGCAGTGGATGTCCGCCCTGTTCGGCTGCGACCTCAGCGGCCCCGTCGATTACTGGCTGGCCCTCGTCGACGCCGCGGAGGAACGCTGGGACGACGCGGTGGCCGGGTTCTCCGCCGCCCGCGACTCCGCCGACCGGCTGGGCGCCCGCCCGTGGTCGGTCCTGGCCCGCGCCGCGCTGGCCGACGCGCTGACCGGGCGGGACCGCCCCGGCGACGCGGCGACCGCCGCCGCGCTGCGCGCCACCACCGCCCGCGACGCCGCCGACCTCGGCATGCGCCAGGTGACCCGTCGCCCGGCCGGCGCGTCGTCGACGGAGGCCGAGGCGCCGCCCGCCGCCCCGACCCCCGGTCCGGATTCGGCGCGGGCCGTCACCGTCGGCCTGCCGACGGTCGTGACCGGGCCGCACGCCGCGCGGGCGGTCGCCGCCGGGCCGCATCCGTCCGTCGTGGGGCAGCAGCCGGGGCAGGCGTACGGCTTCCGCCGCGACGGGCCGGTCTGGCAGCTCGCCTACGCCGGCGTGGTGGTGCACCTGCCCGACGCGAAAGGGCTGCGCGACCTGCACGTGCTGCTGAGCCGGCCGGGCGTCGACGTCCCGGCGGTCGAACTGCTCGACCCGGCCGCCGGGCCGGAACTCGTCGCGGCCCGCCGGATGGGCGGCGATCCGGTCCTCGACGACGAGGCGAAGGCCCGCTACCGGCGGCACCTGGAGCGCCTCGACGACGAGATCGACCGGGCCGCCGCGCGCGGCGACGAGCGGAGGATGGCCGACCTCGACGCCGAGCGGGGCGCCCTGCTCGCCGAGCTGCGCGCCGCCGCCGGGCTGGCCGGCCGCAGCCGCCGCCTCGGCGACGAGGCCGAGCGGGCCCGCAAGACGGTGACCGCCCGCATCCGGGACGCGCTGCGCAAGCTCGACCAGCGCCACCCGGGCCTCGCCGCCCACCTGCGCGACACCGTCACCACCGGCGGCACCTGCCGCTACCTCCCGCCCGAGCCACTGCCCTGGCGCCTCTAGCCCCGGGCACCGGTCGGTCGCCGACGTCGAGGGCCGGTAAACCCCGCAGCCCTCCGCGGTGTCTTGCTGACTGAGGACCAGGAGGGGCCAGATGCGAGACGCGCAGGGCGCGGAGTTCGACGACTTCGTCCGTACCCGGTCGGTGGCGCTGTTGCGGGTGGCCTACCTGCTGACCGGCGACCGACACGCGGCCGAGGACCTGCTTCAGGAGGTACTGGAGCAGATGTACGTGCGCTGGCGCCGGGTGCGCACCTCCCCGGAGGCGTACGCCCGGCGGGCCCTGGTCAACCGGTCGATCAACCGGTGGCGGCGGCGGGTCCGGCGACCGGAGCAGGCGTTGGGCGACAACGACGGGGTCGCCCGGGACCACGCCGACGACATCGCGCTGCGCCAGGCGGTCGTCGCGGCGCTGCGTACCCTGCCGCCCCGGCAGCGCGCCGCCGTCGTGCTCCGCTACCTGGAGGACCTCTCGGTCGCCGACGTCGCCGGGGCGCTGCGCTGCTCCGAGGGCACCGTGAAGAGCCACGCCTCCCGGGGCCTCGCCCACCTCCGGGAGGCGCTGGCCGGGTCGAGTCTCGTCCTGTCCGTCCCGACCGACACCGGGAGTGCGCGATGACCATCGAAGAGAGTGACGTGCGGGGCGTCCTGCGTCGGGTGACCGACGACCTCGTCGGCCGGCCGACCCTGCTCGACGACGTGCGACGGGGTGGGCGTCGTCGGTTGCTGCGACGTCGGGCGGTCCTGGCCGCGGTGTGCGCGGCCGTGGTGGCGGTACCCGTCGGCGGTGCGCTCCACCTCGCGGACGACGGGACGGCGGTGGAGGTCGCCTCGCCGCTGTTCGACGAGCCCACCCGCGGCGACCTGGCCGGCGACGAGGCGTATCTGCGGCAGGTTCGCCAGGCGTGGCGGCAGCAGGCGAGGGACGCCGGGTTCGACGGTGACGATCCGCACGTGGACTGGGCGGGCGATCCGCACGTGGTCTGGGCGGGGGAGACTCCGGCCGGGCCCGCCGCCTACGTCGCGCAACGGGCCGCCGTCACCCACCAGGTGTGGCAGCCGGCCGCCGACCGGACGATCGGCTATGCCGCGTTCGTCGAGCCCACCGCCGACGGGCCGCGGGTCATGACGCTGGAGATCGTCACCGACGCCGCCGACGGCAATTCGTCGGCCGTGCTGCTCGGGCCGCGCCGCGACGTGCTGGTCGTGCGCGACGCCGGACACCCGGTGGAGTTCTCACCGACGTTCCGGTACGCCGCCGACGGCCGGATCGAGCGCACCTTCCAGCCGGTGGCCTTCCGGGACGGGGCCGCCGTGCTGTCGGTGCCGCCGCAGCGCGGCAGGGTGACCGTCGCCCTGGTCAGGAGGCCGGTCAGCGCGACGACCGCCGTCCACATCGCCAACGCGGCCGACGTCCTCTTCGCCGACCGGAAGGCCAGTCCGCAGCCGCGGTCGGTCACCTACACGTTGCCCGGCGCGGACCGGGTGTGGGGTGACACCCCCGCCGCGCAGGTCGGCAGGGACGTCTTCGCGACGGACGCGCTGGCCGCCTACGTCGATCACGGCGGCACCCACCGGGCTGGGGGCTCTCCCAGCCTGACCGTCTACGGGGCGGCCCCCGACGGCCGGCAGCTGCTGCTGAAGACCATCCAGTACGACGACGACCCCGCCCGCGCGATCGCACTGCTCGCCCACGGCGGCGCGCCCTTCCAGCCGGTGGCCAGCGGGTTCATCGACTGGACCGCGCCGCTGCCGGTGCGGCTGCGGCTGCCGGACGGGCAGGGTGCCCTCGTCGTCGCCGAGGGCGCGGCGCTGAGCTATCGGATCGGCGCCGGGCGGTGGCACGACGCCGGGCGTGGCGCGGCGCTGCTGCCCGCCGACGCCACCGAGGTGCGCGTCACCGCCGCCGGCGGCACGGTGACCACCGTCCGGGTCGACTCCTAGCCGGCCGCCGGGACGACGACGGGCACCACCACCTGGGTGGCGGTGCCCGTCGTCGGCGGGATCAGCGGCGGTTGTAGCGGTACATCGTGAGCGTGCCGAAGACCACCACGAAGCCGGCGCTCCACAGCAGCGTCCACATCGTGGCCGACGGGTCCGAGGTCCCCGCCATCACCGCGCGCACCGAGGCCACCAGCTGCGTGATCGGGTTGACTTTGACGAACGCCTGGAGCCAGCCGGGCATCGTGCCCGGGTCGACGAACACGTTGCTGAGGAACGTCAGCGGGAACAGCACCATCATGCTCACGCCCATGACGGACTTCTCGCTGCGCAGGACGAGGCCGAAGAACGTCCAGACCCAGGAGAACGCGAACGAGAAGACCACCAGCAGGCCGATCCCGGCCAGCACGCCAAGCAGCCCGCCGTCGGGCCGGAAGCCCAGCACCAGCCCGACGCCGAGGATGACCACGGCCGCCAGCACGTACCGCAGCACGTCGCCGAAGATCATGCCGACCAGCGGGGCCGGTCGCCAGACCGACAGCGTCCGGAACCGGTCGAAGACGCCCTTCTCGATGTCGGTGTTCAACCCGACCCCGGTGTACATGGTGATCATCACGACGCTCGTCACCATGATGCCGGGCAGGAAGAACTGGAGGTAGTCGCGCGGGCTGTCGGCGAGGGCGCCGCCGAACAGGTACGTGAACATCAGCACCATGATGATCGGGAACGCCGTCACGTCGAAGAGCTGCTCCGGCACGTGCTTGATCTTCAGCAGCGCGCGCCAGCCGAACGCGAGCGACGCCGACAGCGCGCCGGGCCTGGGCGGTCGCGCGCCGGGCGCGAGGACGGTGGAGAGCGCCTCCGCCGACGGTACGTAGACGGTCGGGGCGCGCCCGGTCGTGGTGGCGTTGCTCATCGGGCTGCCTCCAGCTGGTCGTCCCGCTCGTCGGCCGCGACGGCGGGGTGGTCGGTCAGGGCCAGGAAGACCTCGTCCAGGCTCGGCTGACCGAGGGAGAAGTCGTCGACGACGATGCCGGCGCGGGCCAGGTCCCCGAGCGCGCGGGCGGCCTGCTCGCTGGCGTCGAGGTCGCTGCCGTCCCCGCCGACCCGCGCGGTCAGCGCGACCGGATCGGGTTCGAGCTGCACCGGCACGCCGAGCGCCGCCTGGAGCAGCCTCTCCGCGTCCGGCCGCTGCCCCGGGTCGCGCAGTCGCAGGTGGACGGTGCCGGAGCCGACCGAGGACTTCAGCTCGCCCGGGGTGCCCTCCGCGATCACCCGGCCGTGGTCCACCACCGCGATGCGGCCGGCGAGCTGGTCGGCCTCGTCCAGGTACTGCGTGGTCAGCAGCACGGTCGTGCCGTGCGCCACGACGGCCCGGACGATCTCCCACACCTGGTTGCGGCTGCGCGGGTCCAGCCCCGTCGTCGGCTCGTCGAGGAACAGCAGGTCGGGGGTGTTGAGGATGCTCGCCGCGATGTCGATGCGCCGCCGCATGCCGCCCGAGTACTTCTTGACCTGCCGGCCGCCCGCCTCGGTCAGGCCGAACGCGGCGAGCATGCTCTCCGCCCGCTCCCGGGCAGCCGGCTTGCGGTGCCCGAGCAGGCGGGCGAGGAGCATCAGGTTCTCCAGCCCGGTCAGGTCCTCGTCCACGGAGGCGTACTGGCCGGTCAGGCTCATCCGGGCGCGTACCGCGTCGGCCTCGGCGACGACGTCGTGCCCGAAGACGCGGGCCCGTCCGCCGTCTGGGCGCAGCAGCGTCGCCAGCACGCGTACCGCCGTGGTCTTGCCGGCGCCGTTCGGGCCGAGCAGCCCGTAGACGGTGCCGGCGGGGACCTGGAGATCCATGCCGGCGAGCGCCCGGGTGTCCCCGAACGACCGGGTCAGGCCCTCGGCCTCGATGGCCAGGCCGGTGGTGCGTTTCATGCTCCCTACCTTCCTCAGGTGTCACACGTTCAGGAGACGTACGGGCGGGCGGCGCGACCGTCGCGCAGGGCCAGGCCCCACCAGCGGAGCTGGTCGAGCAGGACGTCGGCGGCCCGTTCGCACCGGTCGGCCGCCGGGGGTGCCGGCTCGCCGTCGAGCAGGTCGACACCGACGACGTCGCGCACGGTGACCGCGTGCAGCGCGGTGAAGACCGTCCGGAGCTGGTCGACCGCGTGCTGGCCGATGGAACCGCACCCGTACGACACGAAGCCGACCGGTTTGGCCTGCCACTCGTCGTACGCGTGGTCGATCGCCTGTTTCAACGAGCCCGGGAAGCTGTGGTTGTACTCGGCGGTGACCACGACGAACGCCTCCGCCCGCGCCACCTGGGCGACGAACGACCGCATCGCGGGAGTCGGCTCCGCCGGACGGCTCTCGGCGAGGTCGTGGTCGACGAGGTCGACGACCGTCACGGCCAGCCCGTCGCGCCGCCGTGCCCGGTCGACGAACCAGCGGCCGATCCGGTCGCCCGTCCGTCCCTCGCGGCCGATGATGACGGCGAGGCGCAGTGGTGTCATGGTTCCCCCTCCCGGCTCCGGTCCCACCCGACAGGCGCGAGACGGCGGCCGGCGGCCCGCGAGATCCGATCTGGCGGCCGTGGCGTACCCCCGGCGGGGGTTCCCACCGGTGGTCCCGGGCTCAGGCCGGCTCGTCGAAGAGCACCGGCCAGGGGCGGGGCGCCGGCGTGGGTGGCGGCGCCGGGGGCTCCGACCCGTCGGCCAGCACCTCCGCCGCGAGCTGCCCGAACATCGGCGCGGCCGGGTGCGCGGCCCGGCGCGGCCACGCCGCCGAGGTGCGCCGGACCAGCGGCGACCCGGCGATCGGCCGCCAGGCGATCCGGGGCTCCCGGCGGGCCGTCGCCGCCGGCTCGACGGCGACGCCGCCGCCCGCCAGCACCAGCCCGAAGAGGAACTCCGGGTTCCGCGCCGGGCGGACCCGTCGCGGCGTGAACCCGTGCCGGCGGCAGACCTCCAGCAGGTGGTCGTGCCAGCCGGGCGCGGTGGCGCGGGGCGCGGTGACCAGGTCCAGGCCGGCCAGCGCCGCCAGTTCGACCTCCCGGCCCCGGGCCAGCGCCGAGGCGCGCGGAAGCAGCACCCCCAGCGGTACGTCGACGGCGGCGCCGAGGCGCAGCCCGTCGTCGGTGACGGGGTGGTGCAGCAGGCCGACGTCCAGCCGTCCCTCGCCCAGCATCCGCTCCTGCTCGCCGCTGGTCAGCTCGTGCAGGTCCACGTCGAGCCCGGGGGCGCGCCCGGTCAGCCGGTCGAGCAGTTCGCGCAGGGTCACCGCGGGCGTCTCCGGCGGCACCCCCGCCCGGAGCACCCCCGACACTCCCTCGCGCACCTGCCGCATCAGGTTGCGCAGCCGCCCCTCCCCGGCCAGCAACTCCTCGGCCTCGCCGAGCAGCAACTGCCCGGCGGTGGTCAGCCGCACCTGCCGCCGGGAGCGGTCGAACAGCTCGACCGCCAGCTCCCGCTCCAGGCGTTGCACCGACTGGCTCAGCGGCGGCTGGGCCATGCCGAGCAGCTCGGCGGCCCGCCCGAAGTGCAGCTCGGTGGCGACCACCACGAAGTGCCGCAGGTGCCGGAGCAGGTCCACGGCCGGACCCTACGCCAGCGCCCCGACGCCGGCCGGGGGCGGCGGCTACCGTGCGCGGGTGGCGACAGAGCGGATCGGCGAGATCTTCGAACGGGTCGGGGTCACCGGCTGCCTGCACGTCGTCGACCTCGACGCGGTCGACGAGGGCCCCGACGGGGCCGGCGGCGGAGCGGCGCCCGGGCAGCCCGGTGGGGCGGTGCCGGGGCGGTCCGACGGCCCGGGACGGCCCGGTGACGCGGCGCTCGGGCGATCCGGTGGTCGGCGGGAGGTGGCGGTGCGGGCGGACGAGCAGGTGGTGATCGCCTCGATCTTCAAGGTGCTGCTGGTGCTGGAGTTCGCCCGACAGGTCGTCGCCGGGCAGCTCGATCCCCGGGAACGGGTCCTCGTCACCGCCGACGACCGGCTCGGCGGGTGGGGGATCGCCGGCTGCGCCGACGACGCCGAGGTGTCGCTGCGGGACCTGGCCTACTTCGCCATGTCGGTGAGCGACAACACCGCCGCCGACCTGCTGCTGCGCCGGGTCGGGGTGGACGTGCTGCCGATGCTCGCCGCCGAGCTGGGGCTGCCGCGTACCCGGATCGTCGGCGGTCCCCGGCACCTGGTCGAGACGATGCTCGCCGACGTCGGCGCGCGTACCGAGGCGGACTTCGCCCGGATCTTCCCCACCCTGCCGCCGGAGCGGGTCCGCGCGATGCGGATGTTCGACCCCGCGCACACCACGTCGAGCACCGCACGGGAGATCACCCGGCTGCTCGGCCTCGTCTGGCGGGACGAGGCAGGCCCGCCCGAGGCGTGTGCGATGGTCCGGGGCTGGATGGCCCGGCAACTCTTCTGGACCCGGTTGGCCGCCGGCTTCCCGCCCGGCGTGCGGGTGGCCGGCAAGACCGGCAGCCTGCCGGGCCTGCACCTGGAGGCCGGGGTGGCCGAGTACCCCGACGGCGGCCGGTACGCCATCGCCGTCTTCGTCCGCGCCACGCAGCTCGCCACCCGCCGCATCGACGTGGACCTGGCGATGGGCCAGGCCGCCCGGACCGCCGTCGAGGCCCTGCGCGCCGCCTGAGTTTCCGGCCGCCACGCGCCGCCGGACACCCCGCTGAGCTGGTCCGATATGCCGACGGGTATCGACCGTGTCGGGCATGGATCTTGGACCGGGTGGGGGTCGTGCTGATTGGCTCGGCCCGACCGATCAGCACCACGACGGGGAGAGTTCCGCATGCCCAACCTCGACCGCCGCCGCTTCCTCCGCGACGCCGCCGCCAGCACCGCGCTGGTCACCGCCGGCGGGCTCGCCGCCGGCACCGCCCGCACCGGGCCCGCGCACGCCGCGCCCCCGGCCGCCGCGCCGGCCCCCGGGCGCCGCGGCCCGGTCAGCTTCCGCTGGTGGGGTACGTCGGCCTGGCGCGTCGACATCGGCGACCGGACCGTCCTGGTCGACCCCTTCCTCAGCCGGATCGACACCGGGCTGTTCAGGGGCGCCTTCGACCAGGCCGCCAAGCTGGAGGTCCGCACCGACGTCGTGGACTCCCTGGTGGACCGGGCCGAGACGGTGCTCGTCACGCACACCCACTGGGACCACTACATGGACGTGCCCCACCTCGCCGGCCGCACCGGCGCCCGGGTCGTCGGGACGCTCACCGCCTACCACCTCGGGCTGGCGTACGGGCTGCCGTCGGGTCAGCTCAGCCCGGTGCGGGGCGGGGAGGTGCTGGACTTCGGCGCGTACACCGTGGAGGTGGTCGGCTCCCTGCACAGCCGCAACAGGTCGTACTCGATGGCCTTCCCCGGCGTCCGGGTCAGCCCGCCGGCGAAGCCGGAGACCATCGCCGACCTGCCCGAGGGCGACACCCTCGCCTACCAGCTGCGGGTGGCCGACGGTCCGTCGGTGTTCTTCATGGGCGCGAGCGACTTCGCCGAGCGGAACCTGACCGGGCTGGCCCCCGACGTGGCCATGGTGGCGCTGCCGAGCAGCACCGCCACCGCCGATTATGCCGAGCGGCTGCTCGACGCCCTCGACCGGCCGAAGGTGGTGGTGCCGGTGCACTTCGACAACTTCGAGACCGAGCTGCGCAACCCGGTGCCCGTCGCGCCGACGGACCGCGAGCGGCTGGACGGGCTGATCGCCGCGGTGCGCCGGGTCTCCCCGCGCAGCCGGGTGGTCGTGCCCGAGTACCACACCGCGTACCACTTCTGAGGTGGCACGACGGGCCGTGGCTTCCGCCCGCGGCCCGTCGGCGTGCCCGGGTCGGCCGCCGTCGCGGGACCGCACGGCGGCCCGCCTGCCCCGGCGAGGGGCCGAGCACGGCGGCCCGCCCGGCGTCGGTCAGCTCGCCGACATCTCGGCCAGCGTACGCACCGACCGCCAGTTGCGGGTGGTCGCCACCACGCCGAGCTTCTTCTCCAGGTGGTTGTTGGTGAACTTCGACCGGCCGTAGCCGCCGTCGGGATAGTGCAGGTAGACCTCGCGACCGGCGACGGTGAACGCCACGTTCTCGCCGCCGGGCGCGGCCAGGGCGGCCACGGCGGACCGGCCGGGCGCGGTCGCGAGGAAGACCACCAGCAGCCGCGTCGGGTCGTCCTCCCGGTCGGCGTACGGGTTGCCGCCGGCCACCGCCGCCAGTTCCCGGCCGCTGCGCACCAGCACCGGCACCGTCAGCCCCAGTTCGTCGGCGATCGCCCGCTCGATGCCCCGCGCCAGCGCGCCGGCGTCGCGCACCCTGCTGCCGAAGACCACGTTCCCGCTCTGCAGGTACGTCTTCACGTCGTCGTGGCCGAGGCCGGTGACCAGCCGGCGCAGGTCGGCCATGGCGACCTTCGCGCCGCCCACGTTGACCCCGCGCAGCAGCGCGACCCACCTGTCCACACGACCCCCTCGACCCGTCGGTACGGAGCCAGCCTAGGCGCGCGGCGACACGCCGCCCGGGTCAGCGCCGGCGGATGGCGGCGGAGGCGAGGCGGAAGCCGATGGTGCGGTCGACGATGCGGTCGACCAGGTCCGCCTTCCGCAGCCCGGCGACGCCGCGCAGCTCCAGGCTCGCGGCGAGCACCCGCAGGTCGCGGGCGGTCCAACCGGAGAGGTACGCCGTACCGTCGTCGCGGCGGGACATGGTTCCCAGCGCGGCCCGGGCCAGGGCCGGGTCCGGCGCGGGCGCCGCCCGCCGGGCGGACGGGCGCGCGGGGGCGACGCCCCGGTCGGCGGGTGCGGCGGACGGGCGCGCGGCGGTGGTGGTCCGGCCGACGGGTGCGGTGGCCGGGTTCCCGGCGGGGGCGATCCGGTCGGCGGG
>NZ_JBPQTK010000084.1:0-26705 GCF_051386315.1 Micromonospora sp. URMC 107 | reverse complement strand
CTCCCGCCCTGCCCTCGGCCCTGCCCTCAACCCCGTTGACCCGGCGCTGGTGGCCCGCTGGCCCCGCGCCGCCGGTCCGCCTCGCCGGCCCGCGTCGCCGGCCCGCGTCGCCGGTCCGCGTCGATCATGCACTTGTGGTGCCCCGCAAAAGGGAAGGATCGTCACTTCCCGCCCACCCGAAGTGCATGATCGACGCGGGGGGTGCGGGGTGCGGAGCATGGGTGGGGTGTGCGGGTAAGTCAGCGGGGCCAAGGGGCCAGGCGGGCGCGAACCCGGGCGACGGCTGCGGGGTCCAGCCCGTAGCGGGCGAACCGGCGGTCCGGCAGCCGGTCCAGGTAGCGGCCGGCGGCCCGGACGTCCTCCTCGTCCAGGGCCGGGTCGAGCTGGCGGGCCAGTTCCAGCAGCTCCGCCACGTCGTGGTGCTCCAGGGCAGCCGCGACGTCGATGTAGTCCCGCACCTCCCGCCGGTTGACCAGGGCGGCGGTCTTGTTCGCCATCAGGTCCCGCACGTCCATCACCGGCCCGAGGTCCATCACCACCGGGCTGCGGTGCCGGTCGAGGCGAGCCAGACTGAGCCGGATGAGCCGCCCGTCCCGGCTCACCACGAAGTCCCTCAGGTCCCGGTCGAACCCGTCGAACAGCTCCGCCAGCTCGCTGTCCGGGTCGGCGTCGGTCACCTCGAACCCGGCCCGCTCCAGCGCCGTCCGCACCCCGTCCGCCGCCGCGGGGCGCCCCCCTCCACGTCCGCGAACAGGTCCACGTCCTCCGTCGGGCGGGTCACCAGCCCGTGCGCGGCCCAGGCCACCCCGCCCCCGAGCACGAACCGGTACGGCCCGGCAGCGGACAGCGCCACCCGGGCCACCTCGCGGTAGAACTCGTGCGGGTGCGCCTCGCTCACGCCGTACGCAGCCCCCGGTGGCGGCTCTCCCACGCCTGGCGTACGCCCCGGGGCAGGTTGAGCAGCCGCCACACCCGGCGCAGCGTGCGCCCGTTGATGAGCAGCCGGAGGTCCTCCGCGCGGGTGGTCTCGCGCAGCACGTTCTCGTACATCCAGAGCAGCTCGTCCGGATCGCCCAGGTCGAAGGTGCGGTCGGCGTTCCACATCAGCCGCACCGGCAGCTCCACCACGCCACGGGTGGGGCCGGTGAGCTCGGCGAGCGTGCGGGCCACCACGGCGGGCCGGCCCGGGCGGGCCAGATGGGCCGCGCGGGTCGGAGCGGGGGAGAGGGCCTGCATGCTGTCAGGGTAACCCCAGGTCGGGCCGCTCGGGATCGCGCTTTCGCCGGGTGTCGTGGCGTGCGGGGCAGGTCGGGGTGGGTTGACGCTGTCCCGGTGTCCCGGTGCCCCGGTGCCCCGGTGCCCCGGTGCCCCGGTTTCGTGGTGGTGGTTGGCGTGGGCTGGCTGCGTGTCCGTCGTGGTGGGGGCGTCGGGCGGTTGCGGGCGTCGGGTGGGTTGCGGGTCCGTCGTGCTGGGGTGGGGGGGGGGCCGTACCCGGCTCCGGGCGGTCAGGCTTGATCCCTGCGCCGGGCACGGCGGGCCACACCCCGTCGGCGCCCGCTCGCCGTCCTCGGCTCACTCTCCATCCCAGGGGCATGCCTGGGTGCACCGCTAGCGTCCGCCCGCCCGCCTGGATCCGTTGCGTCGCAGCCCGCCCGTCTGCACTCGTAGCGCCGCCTGCACCCGTAGTGTCCAGTGATCAGGGCGGCATTGACGTTTCCCGGGCCGTCGTGGGGTCATGACGTCCTGATCGCGGCCGGTCGGTCCAAGGCCGGCGTCCCATGATCCGTTGATGTCGGCCCGGGCGGAGGGCAGCGCGGAGCCCGGCAGAGCATCAACCGATCATGAGCTACCGGTGCGAGGGCCAAGGTGCACAGCCGCTCGGCGGCACCGGTGGCTCCTGCTACGAAACCGCCCCGCCGCAGGCCCTTTGGTACCAAGATCCCGACCGCTCCACCCGTCGAGCCGACGGTGTCTGGTGTCCGGTTGCGTCATGGGTGTCCGGTGCCGCATGGGCGGGCCGGCGTCATCGGGTCCCCGATCGGGGTCGGTGTGCGGTTTCGGGGTGTGGCCGGTTGCATCGTGGGGGCGGAATCGTGGCCGGGGTGGGGTCGTTACACCCTGCGTACGACCGAGCAGGACCGCACCGCTCCACGGATGGTGGGGCCCCGGAATGATGGCGGGCCGGCGGTCGTTACACATGGTCCGGCCGACGTGAGGGCAACCCCCCGCCCCACGAACAGCCCGATCCCCGGCCGACACGGCCGACCTGAACTCCCGGCCAACCCGGCCGACCTGGTCTTTCCTTCGGCGATGCGCCGGAGAGAACTTCCCCTTGAGCTTCTTGAGCGCCGGACGGTGCTTGCACCCACACAGCCGAATCCCCCTTCGGTGTGGGTGCCGACCCCCGAATGGAGCATCTGTGATGAACACGTTCATTCGTAAGAGCGTTCTTGGTGTTGCTGGTCTGGCGTTTGCCGGTGGTGTGTTCGCCGGTCCCGCGACCGCCCACGCGGCCCCGTCGGTGGAGTCGATGCCGGTGGCGGTGGCCGTGCAGGCCGACAAGCCGTCGGTCGACAAGGCGAAGCTGGTGCCGCATGGTGTGCAGGGTGCGCAGTCGCGCATCGAACTCTCCGACGAGCAGGTCGGCAACGTCAAGGCGATCATCGCGGCGACGAAGAAGACCGGCATGGACGAGCGCGCCGCCGTCGTGTCGATCGCGACCGCGTTGCAGGAGTCGAAGCTGGAGAACCTGGGTCACCTGGGTGAGCGCAACGACCACGACTCGCAGGGCCTGTTCCAGCAGCGCCCCACCTCGGGCTGGGGCACCGTCGAGCAGATCACCGACCCCGAGTACGCGACCACGGCGTTCCTCAAGGCGTTGAAGCAGGTCGACGGGTGGCAGGACATGCCCCTGACCGAGGCCGCCCAGACCGTGCAGGTCTCGGCCTACCCCGACCACTACGCCCAGTGGGAACAGCAGGCCGCCGACCTCGTCGCCGAGCACTGGAACAGCTGACCCCGCAAGGAATGACGCCGCTGGCCGGCACCCGCACCCGGGGTGCCGGCCAGCGGCATGTCCGGAGCCGCAGTCGGAGTCGAAGTGAGCCCAGCCGGAAGTAAGCCGGAGTCGGGTGCGCGTGTAAGCGACGCATGGCGGAGCCGGTCGGAGCTGGGGCGGAGCCGAATGGGCGGTGGGCGGCCGACGGCCTCGGGTCCTTGCCCGGGCGTACAGTCGGGCCGTGGAGCGTACCGAGAAGATGCCCGCGGAGACCCGACCACCCGGCGTGGCGACCGCCGATCCCGACAGCGTCCTGCTGCCGGGCCACGACGTGCCGCTGGGTCGCTACACGACCGTTCGTCGGCTGCTCCCGCAGCGACAGCGGCGAATGGTCGGCGCGTGGTGCTTCGTGGACCACTTCGGCCCGGACGACGTGTCCGAGCGGCCAGGCATGGAGGTGCCGCCGCACCCGCACACGGGCCTGCAGACCGTGACCTGGCTGCTCGACGGGGAGATCCTGCACCGCGACAGCCTGGGCAACGTGCAGCCGATCCGCCCCGGCCAGCTCAACGTGATGACCTCGGGGCACGGCATCGCACACTCCGAGCGGTCGCCCGAGCGGCATCCGCCGCTGATGCACGGCGTGCAGCTCTGGGTGGCGCTGCCGGACCCGGCCCGCGCCGGGGACGCCGACTTCGCCCACCACGCCGACCTGCCGCGCTGGCGCGACGGCGAGCTGGACGTCACCCTGCTGGTCGGCGAGCTCGCGGGCGAGCGGTCCCCGGCCCTGACCTACACCCCGCTGCTGGGCGCGCAGGTGGAGCTGCACGGGCCCGCGCCGGCCACGCTGCCGCTGCGTCCCGACTTCGAGTACGGGCTGCTGGCCATGTCCGGCGCCGCCGAGGTCGACGGGGTGCCGATCGCCCCGGGGGCGCTGCTCCACCTCGGCACGGGCCGGGAGCGGTTCACCCTGACGGGCGAGCCGGGGAGCCGGCTGCTGCTGCTCGGCGGGGCCCCGTTCGAGGAGCCGCTGGTGATGTGGTGGAACTTCGTCGGCCGCTCGCACGAGGAGGTGGCCGCCGCCCGGGAGGACTGGATGGCCGGGCGGCGCTTCGGCGTCGTCGCCGACGATCCCGCCCCGCCGTTGCCCGCCCCGGCGCTGCCGACCACCCGCCTCAAGGCGCGCGACCGCAGCGGCGGGCTGCGCGGCTGAGGCCGGCAGGCGACTGGAACGGGGTAGGCGGGCATCGACCGGAACGGGGCAGGCGCGGCTGAGGCGGGCAGGCGTGGTCGGGCGCGGCGCGGGTAGTCGCCGGCATGCCGACCACAGCCACTTCCCGCGTCGAGGACAGGAAACGCCTGGTACGCCGGCTCGCCGGCAGCGGGCGCGGCTTCGCCGAGCAGTACGGTTTCCGCGTGATCAACAACCCGTCGAGCCTGTTCCAGGTGCTCTGCCTCGCCGTATTGCTGGCCCGCCGGGGTGACTTCCGGCGGGCCGTGGACAGCGCGCACGCCCTGCCCGCCGCGGGCTGGGACAGCGCCGCCCGGCTGGCCCGTTCCCTGCACGCCGACCGGGTCCGCGTGCTGCGCGACAGCGGCCAACGCGGCGACGTCGACGCGCTCGCCGACACCCTGGGCGACCTGGCCCGCGCCGTGGTGGAGCGTTACCGGGGAGACCTGCGCCGGCTGCGCGCGGTGGCCCACCACGACCCGGCCCGGGAGCGGGAACTACTCACCGAGCTGCCCGGGGTCGACGCCGAGGTGGTGGACCTGTTCCTGCGCGAGGCCCAGGCGCTGTGGCGGGAGGTGGCGCCGGTAGCCGACCGCAGGGCGCTCGTCGCGGCCCGCAGGCTCGGGCTGGGCCGTTCCGCCGACGACCTGGCGGGCCTGGCCGGCAGCGGCGAGTCCGAGCGCCTGGCCTGGCTGGTGGGGGCGCTGGCCCGGGTCGACCTGGAGAAGCGGTACGCGGAGCTGGCAGCCTGACGCCGCGGTGGGCTGGCCCACACTTACGGCGTAATCAGCCGAACGGATGATGTTTCATCGTATGATGGTCGCGGCACAGATGCCCGCCCGGTTCGGGCGTACATCGACCGCCTGGTGGTCGCGGCCCGGTTCGGGCCCGACCGGCCACCGGACAGGTTCTGCGTGGCGCCCCCGTCGCGGTTCGCGACCGGGGCCCCCGCCTGTCCGGCGCTCCCGCCCTCTCGCAGGGCGCCGCCACCTCGCCAGGCACCCGCTCATCGCGCCAGGCCGGCCAGCAGGTTCACCGTGACCGCGATGATGAAGGCCCCGAACAGGTACGACACCATCGAGTGCCGCAGCGCCGTCCGGCGCATCTCGTTGCTGGTCAGCGCCGTGTCGGAGACCTGGAACGTCGTCCCGACGGTGAACGCCAGGTAGGCGAAGTCCGAGTAGCGGGGCGGCTCGGGCTGGTTGAAGTCGATCCCACCGTCGGGCCCCGTGTAGTAGATCCGCGCGTACCGGGCGGCGAACACCGTGTGCACCACCAGCCAGGACAGCAGCACGCTCAGCACGCCCAGCCCGCCGTAGACGTTGCGGGCCGGCGCGGCGGATCCGCCGTGCGCCCGGGTCACCACGACGCCGACGGCGAGCAGGCTGGCCAGGCAGGCGGCGAGCAGCAGCGCGTCACGCGCCGCCCGGTTGGGGTCCTCGTACACCGCCAACCGGGCCGTCTGCCGCGCGTCCATCGGCCACAGCTTGTGCCAGACCAGCACCAGCCAGCTCAGCGCGGCGGCGTCCCAGCCGGCCAGCGGCGCCAGCGCCGGCGTGGCGGCCAGCGCGGTGAGCCCGCCGACCACTAGGCCGATCACGCCCATCACGGTGAGCTGGACCGCGGCCGGGGTGTGCCCGGCCGGCCGGTGGGTCGTCATCCGTCACCGGCGCGGTCCCGCCCGGCGCGGGTGCCGCGGTTCGGCCCGGGCACGCTGCCGGCCCAGGGTGGCAAGGCCTCAGATGCCGCGCAGGTGCTGCGACACCCGCTGGTGCTTGTCCCGGGCCTGCGCCGCCCGTTGGGCGGGGTCGACCTCCGGGGCCGCCTCGATGCCCGCGGAGCGGGCCACCTCGTTGCCGTTGGCGTAGTCGACCGGCGGCAGGGCCCGCAACGCGCGCAGCACGTCCGGCGGGGCGCCCTCCCGTTCGGCCTCGCGTACCACGTCGTCCTTCTCGGCCGGGTAGTCCAGGCTCGACAGGTACTGCAGCACGTCGGCGTAACTCGCCATGGTGTCGGCTCCTCCGGGGCATCGATCGGGTCACGACCGGCGGCGGTTACCCGCCCGGGGGGCCGTCACGCGCCGCCCGACGCGGAAATCCCCACCGTTTCCCGGCCACGCCGGCGGGTACGCGCAGGCCCCGACGCAGCCCAAGGAGCCCGGATGAACTACGACACCTTCGTCGACCAGGTCGCCCAGCGCACCCGCACCTCCTCGGATCAGGCGGTGGCGCTGACCCGGGCGACGCTGGAGACCCTCGCCGAGCGGCTGACCGGCGGGGAGGTGCTGGACCTGGCCGCCCAACTGCCCCGGCCGCTGCAGCTCGTGCTGAAGCCGAGCCCGCGCACCGAGTCGGCGGAGCGGTTCGGCGCGGCCGAGTTCGTCGCCCGCGTCGCCGTCCGGGCCGGGGTGGGTGAGCCCGCCGCGCGGGACGCCGCCCGGGCGGTCTTCGTCACGCTGCGCGAGGCGATCAGCGGCGGCGAGTTCGACGACGTGGTGGTCCAGCTCCCGCGCGACTACCGGGACTTGGTCGAGCCCGCCATGGCGCCGGGCGCCACCCTGCGCCGCTCCTGACCGCACCCATCGCCCGTCCGTGCCGGCCGTCCACCGGCCACCGCCCGTCTGTGCCCGTCGTCCACCGGCCACCGCCCGTCCGTGCCCGTCCGCCGTGGCGGCGCCGGCCGCCTGATGGTGCCGGCCGCCTGACGGTGCCGGCCGGGGCGGCGCCGGCCGGTCAGGCGACGGCGCCGGCGGCGCGCAGACCAGCGACGCGCTCCGGGTCGAAGCCCGCCTCGGCCAGCAGTTCGTCGGTGTGCTCGCCCGGCTGGGGTGGCGGGCGGCGCAGCGCGGTGGGGGTGCCCGAGAAGCGGGGCGCCGGAGCCGGCTGAATGACCCCGTCCCGCCGCACGAAGGTGCCCCGGGAGGCCAGGTGCGGATGGTCCGGCGCCTCCCGCCAGTCCAGCACCGGCGCCACGCAGGCGTCCGAGGAGTCCAGCAGCGCCGTCCACTCGTCCCTGGTCCGGGTGCGGAACAGCCGTGCCCACGACCGGCGCAGCTCCGGCCAGTTCGCCGGGTCGGTGCGGTCCAGCGCCTCGTCCGGGGGCAGCGGGAAGCCGGTGCGCCGGACGAGCTCGTCGTAGAACCGTGGCTCCAGCGCGCCGACCGCCAGGTGCCGGCCGTCGGCGCACTCGTAGGTGTCGTAGAACGGTGCGCCGCCGTCGAGCAGGTTCACCCCGCGCGCGTCCTGCCACATGCCGAGCCGGCGCAGCGCGTGGATCTGCGTGCTGAGCACCGCCACGCCGTCGACGATGGCCGCGTCGACCACCTGCCCCCGCGCGCCGCCGCGCACCGCGTACAGGGCGGAGACCAGGCCGAGGGCGAGCATCATCCCGCCGCCGCCGAAGTCGCCGAGCAGGTTCATCGGCGGCACCGGGCGCTCGCCGGCCCGGCCGATGCCGTGCAGCGCGCCCGTCAACGCCACGTAGCCGATGTCGTGCCCCGCGTACGGGGCCGCCGGGCCGTCCTGCCCCCAGCCGGTCATCCGCCCGTAGATCAGCCGGGGGTTCACCGCGAGGCAGTCCGCCGGCCCGATGCCGAGCCGCTCGGTGACCCCCGGGCGGAACCCCTCGACCAGCGCGTCGGCGCCGGCGACCAGGGCCAGCACCACCTCCCGGCCGCCGGGGGACTTCAGGTCGACCCCGACCGAGCGGCGTCCCCGGTTGAGCAGGTCCGGGTGCGGGGTGCCGAACGCGTCCGGGTCGACGTCGGTGGCCCGGTCCACCCGGACCACGTCCGCGCCCAGGTCGGCCAGCATCATCGCGGCGAACGGGCCGGGACCGATGCCGGCCAGCTCGACCACCCGTACGCCGGCCAGCGGGCCGGCCGGGACGTCCTCGGTCATCGGCACACCTTAGGCGAGGCGCGTTTGCGTCGTAAGGGGTCGGGAACCCGCCCGCCGAGACGCGGGAGGTGGCGTGGTCGACGACCGGATCAGGGTGGCCATGCTGCACGGTCCCGGTCGGCCCGACGCCGACGGCGTCAGCGACTACGTGACGCACCTCGTCGAGGCGCTCGCCGGCGTCGGCGTCGAGGCGACCCCGGTGCCGGTACGGCCCGACGCCGAGCGGGGACGCTGGCGGGTCGCCACCGCCCAGGCCGCCCGCCGGGTCCGCCAGCTGGCCCCCGACGTGGTGCACGTGCAGTTCGCCCCGTCGGCGTACCGGTTCTCGGGGCAGCCCGGACTGCTGCCGTGGCGGCTGCCCCGGCGGGTGCCGCTGGTCACCACCCTGCACGAGTACGGCTGGTGGGCCTGCCCCGGCTGGCTGCCGGGGCGGCTCTGGTCGGCGGTGGAGCGGGCCCGCTGCTGGGACCGCGAGTCCGGCCGGCTGGTGCCGGCCAGCGCGGCCGTGATCGTCACGAACCGCGGCCACGGCGACGTGGTCCGGACGCGCACCGGCCGGGCGGCCACGCACATCCCGATCGCCCCGAACGTCGTCGACCACGTCGGCGCGCCCACCGCGGGGGCGCGCCTGCGGACGGAGCTGGGCCTGCCGCAGGGCGCGCCGCTGCTGGCCTTCTTCGGCTTCGTGCACCCGGTGAAGGGCCTGCGGTACCTGATCGAGGCGCTGCCCGAGCTGCGCCGCGACCATCCCGACCTGCGGCTGGTGGTGGTGGGCGGGTTCGCCTCGCAGGCACTGCCCGAGCAGGAGGCGCGGGCGTTCCGCGCCGAGCTGACCGGGCTGGCGCAGCGGTGCGGGGTGGCCGACGCGGTGACGTTCACCGGGCACCTGCCCGCCGACCGGGTCTCCGCCGCGCTGCACGCCGCCGACGTGGTGGTGCTGCCGTTCACCGCCGGGGTGAGCACGAAGAGCGGGGCCCTGCTCGCCGCCCTCGCGCACGGCGTGCCGACCGCCGTGACGGAGCCCGACGCCGGCGACGACGGGCCACACCGCAGCGGGGCCGTGGCGGTGATCGGCGCCCGCCGCGACAGCGCCGCGATCGTACGCACCGTGGGCAGGCTGCTCGCCGATCCGGTGCTGCGCCGCCGGCTCGCCGAGCGTGGGCGGGCCTTCGCCGCCGCGTACTCCTGGCCGAGGGTGGCCGCCGCGCACCGTGACCTCTACGTCCGCACCCTGGGGCGCGCCGATGCCTGAGCGGTACGCGGACATCCTGGTGGTCGACCTGCTCGGCGGGATCGGCGACCTGCTGATGCTGCTGCCGGCGGTGCACGGCCTGGCCCGCCGCAACCCCGGCGCGCGGCTGCGGGTGCTCACCCACGACCCCGGGGCGGACCTGGTGCGCGCCGACCCGGCGGTCGCCGAGGTGCGCACGCCCCGGCACGGCCGGCCGGGCGCCGAGCGGGAGGCGGTCGTCGAGGCGCTCGCGGCCACCCGGCCGGACCTGGCGGTCGCCACCACCCGCTACGACGGCATCCCCGAGCTGCTCGAGGCCGGCGCCGGGCGGGCCGTGACGAACCTGTGGCGCGATCCGCCGCCGGAGCAGCCGGTCGGCGACCGTTACCTGGAGATCCTCTGCGCCGAGGGCCTGCTCGACGCGGCCGACCGGGCCGCCCGGCCCCGGGTGCACCTGGGCGGCGAGGCCCTGCGGGCGGGGGAGCGGGCCGTGGCGCGGCTGGTGGGGGAGCCCCTCGCGCCGCCGGTGGCGCTCGTCACGGACGCGGGGATGGCGGTCAAGCGCTGGCCGGACCGGTACTGGCACCGGCTGGCCCTCGCCCTGACCCGGCGCGGACACCCGGTGCTCACCGTCGGCCCGGTCGACCCCGCCGCGCCGGTCGGGGTGCCGCTTCCCCGCTGCGACCTGCCCACCCTCGCCGGCCAGTTCGCGGCGCTGCGCCGGCGCGGCGGGGTGGTGGTCGGGCCGGACACCGGCCCGGTGCGCCTCGCCGCCGCGACCGGCGCCGCGACCGTGGCGCTGTTCGGTCCCACCGACGCCCGGCGGTACGGGATGGGCGGCACCGACCTCCAGGGCCTGCCCGGCTGCGGGTACCGGCGCCCCACCGCCATCACCGAGCAGCCCTGCTGGTGGGACGCGCGCTGCCCGCTCGACGCGGCCGGCCCGGCGTGCATGACTGACCTCGACGTGGCAACCGTGCTCGCCGCCGTCACCGCCCGCTGAGCTGGGGCGAAAGCCGCTCGACGGCCCGTACCACACCGTGCGCGTGTGATCTGGCGTGCCCCGTTTGCCGAGCCCACGGGCCTGCCCTAACCTTGTCGCGACGAGGGGAGTACTTCCCACGAGCCATCCCGGTCAGTACGGCGTGCCCGGAGCACGCCTCGGGTGGCTGCCCACGAAAAGTGGGTGAAGGAGACCTCGAACATGACAGGGTGTTCGAGGAGGCTCCATGTCCGATTTGCCATATCTTGCTGCCACCGGTCTCCAGTCGGTCGGCACCCCCACGCTGTGGGGCGTCACCATCGCCGCCGTGATCGCCCTGCTGGTGCTGGACTTCCTGGTCACCCGGAAGCCGCACGAGGTGTCGATGCGGGAGGCGCTGGGCTGGTCCGCCTTCTACATCGCCCTCCCGCTGGCCTTCGGCGCCTGGATCTGGGCCCGCTTCGGCTCCAACCAGGGCGTGGAGTACCTCACCGGTTACCTGGTGGAGAAGTCCCTCTCGGTCGACAACCTGTTCGTCTTCATGCTGCTGCTGGCCGCGTTCGCGGTGCCGGCCGAGCTGGCCCAGCGGGCCCTGCTCTACGGCATCACCGGCGCGCTCCTGCTGCGGGCGGTGTTCATCGCCATCGGCGCGGCGGCCCTGCAGACCCTGGACTTCGCCTTCCTGCTCTTCGCGATCATCCTGCTGCTCACGGCGGCGAAGCTGCTGCGCGACGCCGTCACCGGGCACGAGCAGGAAGTCGACATCAACAAGATGCGCTCGGTGAAGCTGCTGCGCAGGTTCATGCCGGTCACCGAGGACTACCACGGCCCGAAGATGGTCGTCCGCATCTCCGGCCGGCGGACGCTCACCCCGTTCGCCCTCGTGGTGGCGGCGCTGCTCGCCACGGACATCGTCTTCGCCGTCGACTCCGTGCCCGCCGTCTACGGCATCACCGAGGACCCGTACCTGGTCTTCGCCACCAACGCGTTCGCCCTGCTGGGGCTGCGCGCGCTCTACTTCGTGCTGCACGCCGCGCTCAGCCGGCTGGTGCACCTCAGCTACGGCCTGGCGATCATCCTGGCGTTCATCGGCGTCAAGCTCGGCCTGCACTGGGCGCACGGCATCTGGAAGGGCGTGCCGGAGATCCCGACCCTGGCCTCCCTGGGCGTCATCATCGGCGTCCTGGTGATCGTCACCCTCACCAGCCTGCGGGCCACCAGCAAGGCCAGCGGGAAGGAGAAGGAGATCGTGGTCGAGCGGCGCTGAGGCGTCACCCGTCGCGGTGCGGTTCCAGCCGACCGCGACTCGCCGCCCCACCCCGGGTGGTACGACTGACGGGTGGGAATCGTGTCACCGGGCTTCCAGGGCCGGCCCCGCTCCGCGGAGCCGGCCCTGCCGCCGGGGCAGTACCTGACGCAGGACTTCCCGGTGCTTTCCGCCGGCCCGACGCCACGGGTGCCGCTGGAGACGTGGGAGTTCGTCGTCTCCACCGAGTCCGGCGCCGAGTTCCGCTGGAGCTGGGACGAGCTGATGGCGCTGCCCCAGGAGACCCCGGCCGTGGACATCCACTGCGTCACCCGCTGGTCGAAGCGGAACACCGACTGGCAGGGGGTCTCCCTGGACACGCTGCTGGAGGGCGTCGACACCGGCGCCCGGTACGCGCAGGCCCACTCGTACGGCGGCTACACCACGAACCTGCCGCTGGCCGACCTGCGCGGCGGGCGGGCCTGGATCGCGCACCGGTACGACGGCGCCCCGCTGCCGGCCGAACACGGCGGCCCGGCCCGGCTGCTCGTGCCGCACCTCTACTTCTGGAAGTCCGCCAAGTGGGTGCGCGGCATCCGGCTCACCACGGAGGACCAGCCCGGGTTCTGGGAGACCGCCGGCTACCACGACTACGGGGACCCGTGGCGTGAGCAGCGGTACCAGGGCGATTGACCGCCCCGCTGCGCTGGCGGGTGGCCCGGCTGCGCGAGCGCCGGGTGGAGACGCCGCTCGCGCACACCCTGGTGCTGGAGGCGCCCGGCTGGCCGGGGCACCTGCCCGGGCAGCACGTCGACGTGCGGCTGACCGCCGCCGACGGCTACCAGGCGGCGCGGTCGTACTCGCTGGCCGGCCCGGCCGAGGCCGACCGGATCACGCTGACCGTGCAGCGGGTGCCCGACGGCGAGGTGTCGCCGTACCTGATCGACGTCTACGCCGAGGACGACCCGGTGGAGGTGCGCGGCCCGGTCGGCGGCTGGTTCGTCTGGCGGCCGGAGGAGACCGCCCCGGTGCTGCTGGTGGCCGGTGGGTCGGGCGTCGTGCCGTTGATGGCGATGGTCCGCGCCCGCCGGGCCGCCGGCAGCCGGGCGCCGTTCCGGCTGCTCTACTCGGTGCGCACACCGGCCGACGTGATCTACGCCGACGAGCTGCGCCGCCGGGTCCGCGACGACCCGGGCCTGGACGTCACGTACGTGTACACCCGCGAGGCGCCGCCGGGCTGGCGGAGCGAGCCGCACCGGATCGGGCCCGCCGACGTCGTCGCCCACGGTTGGCCGCCCGAGCTGGAGCCGCTCTGCTACGTCTGCGGCCCGACGGGGTTCGTGGAGACGGTGGCGGACCTGCTGGTCGGGCTGGGCCACCAGGGCCTGCGGGTGCGGACCGAACGGTTCGGCCCCACCGGCTGAGCATCGAGGAGGAGCGCCCGATGACCGACACGTCGTACCTGGACGGCAACATGCTCGACGGCCCGCTGCGCGAGCTGTTCGCCGTCGACCTGAGCACCGCCGCCGGGCGGTGCGAGCACTGCGGGATGCTCGGCCCGGTGGCCGGCCTGCGGGTCTACCCGCACGCGCCCGGCCTCGTCGGCCGCTGCCCGAACTGCGCCGAGGTGATGCTGCGGCTGGTCCGCTCGCCCGAGCACGCCTGGCTGGACCTGCGCGGGGCAACCTTCCTGCGGGTGCCGATGCCGCCGCAGCAGCCGTACCCGGGTCCGCTGTGACGGCGGGGGAGGGCGCCGCGGCCGGACCGGACGCGGGTCGGGTGGCGGACGAGGCCCTGCGGGCGCGGTCGGCGCGGGAGGTGTTCGACGACCACCTGCGGCTGGCCGGCGAGCACCGGTTCGCGGAGGACCTGGCGCGCAACGTGTCGCCGTCGTGCGTGGTCCTGGAGCGGCGGGGGGTGTTCCGCGGGCACGCGGGCGTCGGGGAGCTGGCGCGGCTGCTGGAGGAGGAGCTGCCCGGCGCCCGGTACGTGTACACGAACCGGTTGGTCGAGGGCCGGGTGGCGTTCCTGGAGTGGACGGCGGAGATCGCGGGCGTGCGGGTCCGCGACGGGGCGGACTCGTTCCTCATCGAGCAGGGCTGGATCGTCGCCCAGACCGTCCACTACACGCTGGAGCGGGTCGGCGACGGGGCGGACCGGCCGGCCGCTCCGTGAGGGCCAGGGCGCGCCCGCAACCCGCTGGACAACGGCGGCGCCCCCGGCGACAGTGGTTCGCCGTGAGGTATCTGCGTACGGCGGGTCCGGCCGCCATCCGCCGGCCCCGGCCGACCGACGAGGCCGAGTTCGTCGCGGCGGCCCGGCGCAGCCGGGACCTGCACCATCCCTGGCTCGCCGCCCCCGACGACCCGGCGCGGTACGCCGCGTACCTGCGCAAGATCCGCCGCCGGGACCACGCCGGCTACCTGATCTGTGACCGGGAGTCCGGGGCGATCGCCGGCTACGTGAACATCAGCGGGATCCTCATGGGCGCGCTGCGCGGCGGCTACCTCGGCTACGCCGCCTTCCTGCCCTACAGCGGCACCGGACACGCCTCCGCCGGCATCGGCCTGGTGGTCCGGCACGCCTTCGACACGCTCGGCCTGCACCGGCTGGAGGCGAACATCCAGCCGGGCAACGAGCCGTCCCGCCGGGTGGCCCGCAAGCTCGGTTTCCGGCTGGAGGGTTACTCGCCGGACTACCTGTTCATCGACGGGGCGTGGCGCGACCACGAACGGTGGGCGATCACCGCGCCGTCCCCCGCCGGTACGTAGGCCGGTGGCGGCCGTCGCGACCGCCACCGGCCGCCGGGTCAGCGCCCGGGCCGGCGCGCCTCGGCCCGCTGGACGCCGAGGCGCTCGAAGCGTCCCTGCTTCTGCTCGACGCGCCGGCGCTGCCGGGGCGTGAGCTGCCTGCGACCGCTCTGCCGCAGGTAGATCGGCTGTCGCTGATCGTTCGACATCGGGGTGCTCATGCGCTGTCCTCCCGTCGCTCGGCTAACGGTGGAGCACCACCGTGCCGCCGGGGCGGGTGAGGCGCACCCACCCGCCCCGGGTGACCCGCGGCGGCCCCCGGGCCGGTCCAGGTCGCTCTCACCCGCCGCGGGTGATGACGCAGGGCGACGGCCTTCCTACGGTGGAGCCATGGCTGTCGTGCGTCCCACCCCGGCCGACCCCACGCCGGGCCTGCGGGCCGAGGCCCGGGAGACCGGCGACCAGCGGGCCATGCCGCCCGAGCTCGGCCCGGACTCCATCGCCGTACTCAGCGGCCCGACCTTCATGTACTCCGACCCCTGCGGGGACGTGCCGCCGGGCAGCATCGGCGGCCTGGTGCACCTGGACACCCGGCTGCTCAGCGGCTGGGTGCTCACCCTCAACGGCGAGCAGCTGCTGGTGCTGCGCGCCGAGACCGTCGACCACTACTCGGCCCAGTACGTGCTGACCAATCCCGCCCAACCCGGCCTGCCGCCGGACAGCCTGGGCATCCGGCGGCTGCGGTACGTCGGCGACGGCTTCCACGAGCGGGTGGAGCTGGTGTCGTTCAGGCCGGAGCCGGTCCGGTTGGAGCTGCGGCTGGCCGTGGTTGCCGACTTCGCCGACCTGTTCGAGGTCAAGTCCGGGGTCCGGGACCGCTCCGCGGAGATCACCCGCAGCCACGCGCCGGACGGCTCGCAACTGTGCTTCTCCTACGCGCGGGGAGACTTCGCCGCCGAGACCCGGGTCTGCTGCTCCCGGCCCGCCGACCGGGTCGAGGGCGACGAGCTGGTCTGGGACGTCACCCTGACGCGCCGGGAGGAGTGGCAGCTCGACCTGCACGTGCCGTTGCCGCCGGGGATGGGGGTGGTGGAGCCGGTCCGGGGCGACATCGCCGACGTGTTCCACCGGCGGGCCGACGACCCGGTGCGCCGCTGGACCCTCGGGCGGGCGGTGCTGCGCAGCGACAACCAGGCCCTGGAACGGACGGTCCGGCAGTCCCGCGACGACCTGGCGGCCCTGCGGCTGGACCTGGAGGTCAAGGGGCAGCGCATCATGCTCCCCGGTGCCGGCCTGCCCTGGTTCCTCTCCGTCTTCGGCCGGGACACCCTGATCACCGCCTACCAGACGCTGGTCGCCGGCCCGGCGCTGGCCAAGGGCGCGCTGCTGACCCTGGCCCGGTTGCAGGGCGAGCAGTGCGACGACTTCACCGACGAGGAGCCCGGCAAGATCCTGCACGAGGTGCGCAGCGGCGAGCTGACCCGCACCGGGGTCAAGCCGTACGGGCCGTACTACGGCTCGGCGGACGCCACCCAGCTCTGGCTGGTCCTGCTCTCGGAGTACTGGCGGTGGACCGGCGACGACGAGACCGTCCGCTTCCTGCGCGACAACGCGCTCGCCGCGCTGTACTGGATCGACCGGTACGGCGACCGGGACGACGACGGCTACGTCGAGTACGCGACGCGCTCCCCGGAAGGGCTGGGCAACCAGTGCTGGCGCGACTCCCCGGACGGGGTCTGCTTCGCCGACGGCCGCATCCCGGTGCTGCCGATCGCCACCAGCGACCTGCAGGGCTACACCTACGACGCGAAGCTGCGGCTGGCCGAGCTGGCCGACGGCCCGCTCGCCGACCCCGGTCTCGCCCGTCGGCTGCGCGCCGACGCCGCCTCGCTGTACGAGCGGTTCAACCGCGACTACTGGATCGACGACCGGGGCGGCTTCTACGCGGTCGGGCTGGACGGCGACAAGAATCCCATCGACTCGAAGACCTCCAACATGGGGCACCTGCTGTGGAGCGGGATCGTGCCGCCGGAGCGGGCCGGGACGGTCGTGCGGCAGTTGATGGCCGACGACATGTTCACCGGCTGGGGCATCCGCACCCTCTCCTGGGACGACCGGCTCTACAACGCCCTCGGCTACCACCTGGGCACCGTCTGGCCGCACGACAACTCGCTCGCGGTGCTCGGCATGGCCCGCTACGGCTACCGCGCGGAGGCGAACCGGATCAGCCTGGCCCTGCTGGAGGCGGCCGAGCAGTTCGGCCACCGCCTGCCGGAGGCGATCAGCGGGTTCCCCCGGGAGCGGCTGCTGTTCGCCGTGCCGTACCCGACCGCGTGCAGCCCACAGGCGTGGGCCACCGGCACGCCGCTGGCCCTGGTCCGGGCCATGCTCGACATCAACCCGGTGGGCGGCCGGCTGGTCCTCGATCCCGACATCCCGCCCGAGATCGGGCGCATCGCCGCCGAGCGGGTGCGGGCGTTCGGGCGCTGCTGGGAGGTGGAGGCCGTCGGGCGGACCGGGCACGTCCGGCTGGCCGAGTGCTGAATCGTCCGACCCGCCACGTTTGTCCCGCCCGGGGGTGGGAACGGGGCCGCAATGACGAAACCTCGTGTGGTGATCGTGGGGGCCGGGTTCGCCGGTTACCACGCGGCGAAGACGTTGAGCCGGCTGGCCCGGGGCCGGGCCGAGATCGTGGTGCTGAACTCCACCGACTACTTCCTCTACCTGCCGCTGCTGCCCGAGGTGGCCGCCGGCGTGGTCGAGCCCCGGCGGATCTCCGTGCCGCTGACCGGGACCCTCGACGGGGTGCGGGTGCTGATCGGCGAGGCTGACCACGTCGACCTGCAGAACCGCTGGGTCGGCTTCACCCAGCCGGAGGGGGACCGCAACCGGATCGCGTACGACCGGCTGGTGCTGGCCGTGGGCAGCGTCAACAAGCTGCTGCCGATCCCCGGCGTGACCGAGTACGCCCACGGCTTCCGCGGCCTGCCCGAGGCCCTCTACCTGCACGACCACGTGATCCGGCAGATCGAGCTGGCCGAGCAGACCGAGGACCCGGCCGAGCAGCAGGCGCGCGCCACCTTCGTGGTCGTCGGCGCCGGCTACACCGGGACCGAGGTCGCCGCGCACGGCCAGCTCTTCACCGACGAGCTGGTCTCCCAGCGCCCCCGGCTCAAGATCCGCCCGAAGTGGATGCTGCTCGACGTCGCGCCGCGGGTCCTGCCGGAACTGGACAAGCGGATGTCGGACACCGCCGACCGGGTGCTGCGCCGCCGGGGCGTGGACGTGCGGATGGGCACCTCGGTGGCCGTGGCCACCGCCGACGGGGTCACCCTCACCGACGGCGAGTACGTGCCCACCTGCACCCTGGTCTGGTGTGTCGGCGTGCGTCCCGACCCGTTCGTCGCCGAGCTGGGGCTGCGCACCGAGCGGGGCCGCCTGGTCGTCGACGAGTACCTCGGCGTCCCCGGATTCCCCGAGGTGTACGCCTGCGGCGACGCGGCCGCCGTGCCGGACCTGGCCCGGCCCGGGCAGATCTGCACCATGACGGCCCAGCACGCGCAGCGGCAGGGCAAACTGGCCGCGCACAACATCGCCGCCTCCTACGGGCAGGGGCGACGCAGGCCGTACAAGCACCACGACCTGGGCTGGGTGGTCGACCTGGGCGGCAAGGACGCGGCGGCGAACCCGCTGAAGGTGTCGCTGTCCGGGCTGCCCGCCAAGGCGGTCACCCGCGGCTACCACCTGCTGGCGATGCCGGGCAACCGGATCCGGGTGGGCAGCGACTGGCTGCTCGACGCCGCGCTGCCGCGCCCGGCCGTGCAACTCGGCCTGGTCCCGGCCAACGCCGTCCCGCTGGAGAGCTCCTCGCCGGAGGTGGCCGTCCGGGCCCGCTGACCCGCCCACCCGGTCTTCGGGGGCGGAAGTACGAGGGGCCCGGCGCGGGGCGAGGGCGGCCGGGGGTGGCTCAGCGCGGGACGAGGGCGGCGTCGGTGGCGGGCCGGGCGCCGGCGACGAACGCGTCCAGGGCCGCCCCGTGCAGCACGCCGCCGGGCACCGGATCCCGCGCGGCCCGGGCCGAGAGCCGGGCCACCGGCAGCCGCCCGGGGCGCGGCGCGGCGGCGAGCACCACGTTGCCGTAGCGCCGCCCGCGCAGCATCCGGCGGTCGGCGACCAGGCAGACGTCGGCGAGGACCGCCCGCAGGGTGGCCACCTGGACCCGGGCGAAGACCAGCGGCGGCAGGTCGGTGACGTTGACCAGGAGCACGCCGTCGGGGCGCAGCGTCCGGGTCACCTCCGCGACGAACTCGACGCTGCGCACGTGGGCGGGCATCCGCGCCGCCCGGTAGATGTCGGCGAGCACCAGGTCGTAGCCGGCCGAGGGCGCCCGGGCCAGCGCCTCCCGGGCGTCGGTTACCCGCACCTCGACGTCGGCGGGCAGCGCCGGCAGCTCCCGCGCCACCAGGTCGACCACGGCCGGATCGCGCTCCACGACCAGTTGCGGCGAGCCGGGCCGGGTGGCGGCCAGGTAGCGGGGCAGGGTCAGCGCGCCGCCGCCGAGGTGCAGCACGTCCAGCGGGCGGCCGGGCGGCGCCGCGAGGTCGGCCACGGCGGCCATCCGCCGCACGTACTCGAAGTGCAGGTGACGCGGGTCGGCCACGTCCACGTAGGACTGCTCGACGCCGGCGGCGAGGAGCGTACGCCCGGTGGGGCGGGCCGGGTCGACGACCAGCTCCAGCCGGGGCGTGTCGGGGGAGTCCATCCCGGCAGGCTAGCCGAGCCGGGGCGGGCCGGCGGGTGGGCGCCCGCCGGCCCGTGCGCCGGTCAGCCGGCCGCCATCCCGGCGCCCGCCTCGTCGATCGCGTCGTCGACGGCGTGGGCGAGGTCCACGTCCATCGCGGTCACCGCGCCGGCCTGTCGGGACCGTACGGTCAGCACGGCGGTGGTCGGGTCCGGGCGGCCGATCCGTGGGCCGCGCCCGGTCTCCTGCCGCAGCCGGTCGATCCGGTCCAGCACCCGGTCCAGGTTGTCCGCCGGTAGCTCCACGGTGCGCGACAGCGACTCGCCGTCGCCGGACCAGTACGGCAGCTCGCTGAGCGCCTCGCGCAGGTCCACCTCGTGCAGCGGGGGCGTCGCGCTGGCCGCGCCGACCACCCCGCCACCGACGGCCGGCGGCTCCAGCAGGTCCCGCAGGCCGTCCGGCACGTGCAGCGACTCGATCAGGTCGCCGTCGTGGTCGGCCAGCGCCGCGACGGTCGCCTCCGCCTGGTAGCGGGCCTGCTCCGGGGTACGGCCGCTGATCCGGCCCACCTCGGCCAGGAAGCCGGGCAGGTCCTGACGTCGTCTGATGCCGTCCACCGGGAGGACGTCGTGCAGCTTCGTCGGCACGGCCGCCAGCAGCCGTCGGCGTTCCGCCTCGCCAAGGGCGAACGCGAGGACCAGCACGGTCGCCTCGACACCCACCTTGGCGGTCCTGAAGTCGGCCCCGGTACGGCGCACGACGTCGTCGACCAGCGCGTGGTAGCCCAGCGGAGTCCCGTCCGGCGCGCCCGGCCCCTGGTCCGGCAGGGGACGGGGGGACTCCGCGACGCCCGCCGTCGGTGGTGGCGCCGGCCCGCCCCGGGCGCTGTCCGGCTTGTGGCGGCTGCCGGCCGGCGGCGGACCGGCGCGCTTGCCCTGCTCCAGGTGGGTGAGCTGCTTGGAGGCGCTCAGGCTGGCCCCCGTCTCGCTGGCCTGCATGCCGCGCTCGCGGGCCTGGCGGGCCAACGCGCGGCGGCGTTGGTTGTCGCCCTCCATCTGCTTGCGCATGGTGACACCTCGCTTCCGCTGGTGTTCCCTCGCTTCCGCCGGTCGCCTTCCCGCCGTCGCCGGCACCGAAACGGACGCCGACGGCCGGGCCGGCGACGCCCGGGAGAGCTTCATCCGGCGGGGGTGAGGGGCGCTCACCCGGCGGGAGCCGACGATCGCAGCGGACCGGAGAACTTCCGAGAACGCGGAAGGACAGGTCGTGATGAAGAGGATCGTCGAGATCGTTCCCGCCCGACCCGGCTGGTACGCCCGCTGGCGTCTCTCGCCCGAGGACACCCGCTGCTATCCGGTAAGCCTGTGGGCGCTGCTGGAGGAAGGCGACGGATCGGGTCGTGAGGTGGTCGGGGTGGACTGCATCGGGCAGTGGCCCGGAGCGGACGACAACGAGGCGGGTGGGGTGTTCGTCCGCTATCTCTTCCAGACTCCCGATTCCGGGCCGCCGGAGGACGCCGAGCCGCCGACGACGGGGCAACGGCGTACGACCGGGCCCCGGCTGCAACCGCTCACCGCGCCCTGATCCTCACTCCGGCCCCCGGCCCCTGGTCCCAGGGTCGGGGGCCACCCCTCGCCCGCAGGACGCGGCCGGCTCAGACCGCCCGGCGGCTGGCGCCGTCGGTGGCGCGTTCCACCGCGAGCAGCTCGACCAGACCGGTGCGGTCGAGCAGCTGCTGGAGCTGGGGACCGACCCCGCAGAGCCGGATCGCGCCCGTGCCGCCGTGGTGGGCGGTCAGGAACGCGCTGAGCCCGGACGAGTCGCACAGGCTGACCGCGCTCAGGTCGAACAGGAGCTCCTGGTAGCCGTCCCGGCGCAGCTCGGCGGCGGCGGCGACGAGTTCCGGGGCGGTGTCGAAGTCCAGCTCACCGGACAGCCGGAGCCGGGCGCGTCCGGCGTCGAGCCGGGTCACCTCGATGGTCAACAGCTGGGCGGGCATACGCCCATGTTCCCAGCCGCGGGCCCGGGTGCAAAGCCGGGGGGCGGGCGGATCGCGTCAGGCCATGCCGGCGGGGTGCCCGGTGGCACCCTCCGCCGCCATCGGGCCCTCGTCGAGCGGCCGGGCGAGCAGGCCCGTGACGCCGGTCATGTCGAGGATCGTCGCCAGGAACCGGGGCACGGCACGCAGCCGGAGGGCGGTGCCGCACTGCTGCCCCTCGCGCCACGCGTGCACGATCACCCCGAGGCCGGTGCTGTCGATGAAGAGCAGGTCGGCGAAGTCGAGGACGAGGGCCGGCGGGGCGTCCGCGAGCACCCGGTCGACCTCGGCGCGCAGCGGCCCGGCGGTGGTGTAGGCGAGGTCGCCGCCCACCCGGATGAGCGGCGCCGCCGGATCCGACCGGTCGACTTCCATGCTCAGCGGAGTCGACTCGGGATGGCTCCGGTGGGACAGCACGATCACGCCTTTCCGCAGGCCGCCGAGGGGAGGGTGAGGGGATCGTAACAACCCCCGGCAGGTCCCGCCCGGTACGCGAATCGCCAACCGCACGACGGGCGTCGGGTGGCGGTCGCCGCACACGGGCGTAGGGTGGGTGTCAGAGATTTGACCACATGCGCCGCCTCACGGTGGTACGGGTGCCGACAAGGAGTGGGGCTTAGCTGGTGACTGCTGCCGACGTCCGGGACTCAGATCCCGGCGACGGACGGATCTCCACACCGAGGGCCGCCCGGGCCGCGGCGTGGTCGGCCGACGCTGCGGCACGCCCGGCACCCGCGCTCCCCACGCTCGCGGCCGACCGGGAGCACGCGGCGCCGGACTGGTCCGAGGTCGTCGAGCACTTCCGCGAGGGCCTCGTCGTCTGCGACGCGCACGACGTCGTCCGGCACGTCAGCCCGGTGGCCGAGCGGCTGCTGCCCGAGGTCACCGAGGGCGAGCTGCTCGCGGCGGCCGGCATCCACGGGCTGGCCGACGGCGCCGAGTTCACGCACCACGGCCGACGGCTGCGCGCGCGCCAGGTGGCGCTGTCGGCCGCCCGCTGCTGCTGGTACGTCGAGGACGTCACCGAGAGCGTCACCCGCGCCGACGCCCTGCTCGCCGAGCGGGCCCGCTCGGCGTTCCTGGCGGTCGTCGGCGAGAAGCTCGGCAACCCGCTGCACCCCGACCGGGCCGCCGCGGCGGTGGTCCGGCTGGCCGTGCCGACGCTGGCCGAGGTGGCGGTGCTGGTGCTGGCACCCCGTTCGGGGCGGCCCCGCTGGTGGCGGGCCGCCCGCAGCGACGACGACGCCCCGGTGGTCGACAGCGGCGTCCTGCCCGCCGTCGACCTGCCCGCGGCGATCACCGAGGGGCTGGACGGCGTGGAACCGCACACCGTCGACTGGCTGGCGGAGCAGGCCGTGCAGGCCGGCTGGCTGCCCGGGATGACGGCGGCGGACGCCTGCGCGCGGGTGGTGCCGCTGCCCGGTCGGGACGCCCCGGCCGGCGTGCTGCTGGTCGCGCGGCGCGTCGACCGCTGGTACGACGAGGCCGACGTGGACCTGGTCCGTGCCTTCGCGGCCCGGGCCGGGGCCGCGCTGACCACGGCGCTGCTCTACCGCGACCAGGCCGAGGTCGCCGACACGCTCCAGGCGAGCCTGGTGCCGGTGGAGCCGGCCGAGGCGACCGGGGTGCAGTGGGGCACCGCCTACCGGCCGGCCCAGGCCGGCCTGCGCATCGGTGGCGACTTCTACGGCTCGCACCGGCTCGCCGACGGCGGCTCGGTGTTCTTCCTCGGCGACGTCTCCGGCAAGGGCGTCGAGGCGGCGGTCTTCACCGGCCAGCTGCGGCAGTGCCTCCAGGCGCTGCACCGGGTCGAGTCGCAGCCGGGGCGCCTGCTGAAGCTGCTCAACGACGCGCTGCTGGAGACCAGCCAGGCGCAGGGGCAGGGGCGTTTCGCGACCATGGTGCTGGGCGTGGTCCGCGCGCATCGCGAGGGCGGCCTCACCCTGACGATGGCCGGCGGCGGCCATCTGCCGCCGTTGGTGCTGCGCGGCTCCGGCGAGGTCGAGCCCGTTGCGCTGTCGGGCATGCTGGTCGGCGTGGTTCCCGATCCCCGCATCGGGGAGGTGACCGTCCGGCTGGAGCCGGGCGAGACCTGCCTGCTCTACAGCGACGGGGTGACCGAGGCGCGCGGTGGCCGCCGCGGCAACGAGCAGTTCGGCACGGAGCGGCTGGTCCACGCCGTCACCGGCTGCCAGCGGATGCCAGCCCCGGCTCTGGCCGAGCGCGTCGAGCAGGTGACCTGCGACTGGCTGGGCCACGGCGACCACGACGACATCGCCGTGCTCGCGCTGCGCGCGAGCGGCCCGGGTGGGCGTACCCCCCGGCATCTGCACGCGGTGCCCGACGCGACCGGAACCGCCGAGGCGAGGGGGACCCGACCGTGACCGCCGCCCCGGCCGCCGGGGTCACCCCGGCCGGCGCCTGGCCCGGATACCTCTACTGCCTCCAGGAGGCGGACGAGTACGCCGCCATCGAGGTGGCCACCGGCCTGCTGGAGGCCGGCGTGCCCGCCGAGCGGGTGCTGCTCGACCTGGTCGCCCCGGCACAGGCCGAGGTGGGGGAGCGGTGGGCGCGCAACGAGTGGAGCGTCGCCCAGGAGCACGCCGCGACGCACATCAGCGAACGGGTGGTGGCGGCCGTGGCCGCGTACGCGAACCCGCGCCCGACGCGCGGTCGGGTCGTGGTGGCCTGCATGGACGGGGAGTGGCACGCCCTGCCGCCCCGGCTCGTCGCCGAGGTGCTGCGGCTGCGGGGCTGGCAGGTCACCTTCCTCGGCGCGAGCGTCCCCGCCCCGCACCTGGTGTCGTACCTGCACCGGCACGACGCCCACGCGGTCGCGCTCGCCTGCGCGCTGCCGATGCGCCTGCCCCACGCGCACCGCATGATCGAGGCGTGCCGCCGGGTGGACGTACCCGTGGTGGTGGGGGGTCGGGGGTTCGGCGTGGACGGGCGCTGGGCCCGGCGGCTCGGCGTCGCCTGGGCGCCCGACGCCCCGAGCGCCGCCGACCTGGTCGCCGACGAGCGGGCGCTGCGCCGCGTCGCGCCGGCGGAGCTGAGCCACCTGGCCGACGACGAGTACACCAGCCTGGTCAAGCGGCGCGGCGAGCTGATCGACGAGGCGCTGGCGGCGCTGCGGGACCACGACCCGGGCACGCGCGACTACACGCCCAGCCAGCTGGACTCCACCGTCAGCGACCTCGGGTACATCGTGGACTTCCTGGCCGCCGCGCTCTACGTCGACGACGCCTCGCTCTTCACCGAGTTCGTCGACTGGCTGGTCGAGATCCTCACCAGTCGCGGGGTGCCAGCCGCCACCGTGCGGGTGACTCTGGAACACTACGGGCGGGTCCTGCGCGACTTCCCCCGTGCCGCGCGGTTCCTCGAGGCGGCCCGCTCGTCCGTGGCCTCGGCGGGCGACGCCGCAGCGCGCTGAGCGCCGGTGCGGCCCCGTCGGGCGCCCCTGCTTATACTTGTCACACTGCAAGCGTCCGCCTGCGGTGGAGCGAAGGGGACCAGGGGTGACGTTCACCGTCACGCACGCCGACCGCGAGGGCGGGGCGACACGCCTGCGGCTGGCCGGCGAACTCGACCTGAGCACGGCGCCCGAACTCAACGCCGCCATAGACCGGCTGGTCGACGCCGGCGAGCGCCGCCTGCTGATCGACCTCACCGAGCTCACCTTCTGCGACTCCACCGGGATCGCCGCCTTCGTCCGGGGCGACAACCGGGTCGCCGTCGACGGGGGGTGGCTGCGGGTCACCGGCGCCACCGGCCGGGTCGATCGCGTACTCCAGGTGACGGGGCTCGCCGAGGTGTTGCGGCACCGGTCCGACCGGGCCGACCCGACGGCGCGGTCCGCCGGCTGATGGGCTAGATTTTCCCGCCGGCACAGAGCGCCTCGCGATTCTCCGTTCCACCGACCCGAAGCAGGTAGTGATGGGTGCAGACAGCCCGAGTCCGGTTCGCATCCTGGTGGTGGACGACGACCCGGGTGACGTCCTGATGATCGAGGAGGCCCTCGCGGACTCCGACGTCGACAAGGTCATCGACGTCGTCAGCGACGGCCAGGAGGCGATGGAGTTCCTGCGCCGCGAGGGGCGGCACACCGACGCCCGGCGGCCCGACGTCATCCTGCTCGACCTGAACATGCCCCGGATGGACGGGCGGCAGGTGCTCGGCGAGGTCAAGAGCGACGAGGACCTGCGCACCATCCCGATCGTCGTGCTGACCACCTCCAACGCCGACACGGACATCGTGGGCAGCTACACGCTCCAGGCCAACGCCTACGTCACCAAGCCGATCGACCTGGACGACTTCAACGACGTGGTGCGCCGGATCGACGAGTTCTTCGGCCGGGTGGTCGTGCTCCCCAAGCGTGCCTGAGGCGCCTTCGGGCGGATCGTCCCGCCCCGGGCACCCCGCGTCCCGCCCCGGGCACCCCGGGCGCGTCCGCATGGTGAACATTTTTCCCGAACCCCCTCCGCCGCCGCCCCCAGCGCCGAGGATCCAGGGTGGGGAAGGAAGCATCAGCTGCCTGGGGGGGGCGACAGTATGAGGTTCTCCGTCGTTGAGACCGGCTACGACCAGCGGCAGGTCGATTCCTGCCTGGACGAGATGGGCGTCCGGTTGGCCCGGCTCGCCGCGCGGGCGGAGGGCGCCGCGCGGGCCGGGCGCGAATGGGACGAGATCCGTGACGAGGCGACGGCGCTGCGGGGCCTGCTCCAACGGCTGGACCTCGGCGACGCGGAGCGGGCCCGGCGCGGCGCGGACGACGCCGACCGCGAGGCGGTCGACCTTCTGGCCCGGGCGCGGGTCGAGCTCGACGCCGCCCGGGAGGAGGCCCGGCTGGTGCGCGAGCGCGTCTACGCCGAGGCGGTGCAGGCCCGTCGGGACTTCGAGGAGGCGCTGCACGCCCGGCGCAGGCGCGAGGCCCGGGTGGACCGGATCCTCGACGGGCTGACCGTCGAACCGGTGCCGGCCGACACCCCGACCGCCGCGGCCGGGGTGCCCGGCAGCGGGGTGCCGGCGACCCGGATCGCCGCGCGCGGCGGCGCCGACGCTTCCAGCGAGCCGCCGGGCGGGCGCGCCGGAATCCGCTGACCTCGCCGGTCCGGGTCGCGCGCGGCCCCGCCGCGTCAGGTCAGCGCGGCGACGACCGTGCCGGCCAGTTCCTCGTGCTGGGCGTACGCGTCGGGGTAGGCCGAGACCTGCACGGCCTGGGCGGCGCCCGCGATGCTCATCTGCTGCCAGCCCGGGACGTCGCGCAGCGCCTCGTAGAAGGCCCGCGCGGCGTACGAGGGGCGCATCAGCTCGCGTACCGTGCCCCAGCCGCTGCTCGGGCGCTGCTGGAACAGGCCCACCGAGTCGTGGTCGGAGCCGCTGCCCTGGTGCGGGTACCGGCTGGATTCCGGGAGCACGTCGCTGGCGAGGTTGTACAGCCGGCTCTCCTGCATCGCGGTCGCCACGGCGACCTCCAGGGCGCGGCGCGGCATCTTCAGCTCGACGCCCACGTCGACGATCACCTTGGCGTTGTCCATCTGCGCCTGGGTGAGCCCGGCGACCGGGCGGGGGCGGGGCGGCGGGCTCACC